>NZ_NPDX01000007.1 GCF_002811945.1 Leptospira harrisiae
CCCCCACCGCCGCCTCCACCAGAGGAACCGCCGGAGCTACTACTCTTTTGTTTTTTGGGAATGGTTTCGTATTCGGTGGCACTATGTTTGCAATGGGCACAAGTTCGTTTCACTTCAACTTTACCAGAACTACTATAGGTTGCTTCTGAAAGGATACGACTGGATTTACAAACAAAAGTTTCAAACTTACATTCGGGACAAGATTTAATTTTTGGAAAAGAGGTTCCATTGTAAATGTATTCAGGATTGATATTGGGAAATTTTAAAATATCATTGGAATGGCAGCTGGGGCATACCCAAACATCATAATCAATTGAATTGACAATTTCTTCCGATACCTGCCCTTCCGACAAATGTTTGTTATCTGCTTCTTCTGACAGTTTCGCCATTGTCGTTTCACATTTTTTACATTTTCTGGGAATATTTCGGATGGATTGCAAACGTTCCATTAACTTACGCATTCGTAAGTCTCCCCAAAAAATAAAAAATAAAATAATGCTACCAATGATGAGAAAGATTGAAACAGGAAATAACGCATCGTCCAAAACCAAAGAAAGGAGAGTGATAGCAACGATAACGGGACTAATCACAATTCCATAAAACAAAATGAAATCGGTTTTGTGGACGATATGATACTTTGCTGTAGGGGAAGGAGTGAGCCAAACCACAACCCTTTGAAATAAATTTAAAAATACAAAAAGGGCTAGGTAACCCAATATAAAATATTTTTTATTACGAAGTGATTCTTCTTTTTCGATTCTTTCCAGTTCAGTAAATTTTTCGTTTAAAAGTCTAGATTCTTCATCGTTTAAAAAGAAATTACTCGTGGTATTGTATCGGTCAACGGTTTCTTCTAAAATTCGTTTTTCATCGTCTGTTAGTTGTGAATAGGATTTTCCTTGGTAATCATATTCATCCCTTCGTTTGGATTCATTCGGTGTATCGTTATTTGAAGGATAGGCACTTGCATCTGTAACATAGTCAGTTGTCGTTGTATTCGAAACTAAATCTTCTACCGCCAACTCAGGATGATTTAATTTACTAATGATGGCGGACACAGTGTCCGCATGTCCTTTTTGAAAGTTATTTTCTTTGAATGAAGGAATGGTGTATGTATCGATGATTCGTTTGACAGTGACATCAGGAAGGTCACCTTCCAGTCCATACCCAGTTTCAATTTCTATCCGTCGTTGGTCGATCACATGTAAAATAAGGATTCCATTGTCTTTTCCTTTTTTCCCAATTTTCCAGTGTTTTAAAAGTGCAACAGCAAAGTCTTTAGGATCATAACTTCCAATGGTTGGCAAAGTCACTACGGCAATTTCTAATCCAGAGTTTGCCTCTGCTGCATTGATCATTTGGTCAATGGATGCCGTGTCTGTTAAAACACCGGCACTGTCTTCTACCCAACTGTTTCGAATCGTTTTCGGGTTTGGGACTTTGGCGACAAGTATGTCGATGGGCTCCTCAGTTGATGGGGAACATTGAAAACAAAGAGAGACCAAAAGAAATGGAATGAGTAAAGAAAAAGTGAATTTAGGAAAGAAATTGGTTTTTGATCGAAGTGGAAATTTCACGATCTAAAGAAATTAAACGAAACTCGTAGAGTTGTCAAGTATGAGTTGAGAAGTTAGAAAAGAATTGTATGCGAAGCGATTGACTTTTTTCGCTCATGAGCCATTACAAGGAGAGTTACAAATATAAGTAATCGTTTTTGGAGATAAACTTTTTCCTGTCGCAGATTTGATACCAGGTCCAAAAATGAATGTATTGGTTCCGACCGAAAAATTAGAAGAGTTATAGATTTGGAGAATATTATTTGATACAGATGAAAAAGAACCATCAAACGAAATAGGAGGGTTTGTGATGACATTTGAGTCCAAAAAAGTTTGCATATCCGATGGAATTTCTAAATCTTCAGAGAAAGTAACTATCACCAATGTTGGCCAATTGGTAAAGATTGCTTTATCGTATGGGGTTGAATAGATCATATCCAAATATGCTGGTGTGAATCCTTTTTCATAAAATTCTACATTCAATACATCTGGGCCACTTAATGACTTATTTATGATCATGGCAGATCCAGGAAATGGAATCGAAATGGTAAATCTAAACAATTCGCTACCGGATTGATCCACACGAATTGTTGTTTCGCCCGTACTTAAAATCAAATAAAACCTTCCTCCTTCATTTAATAACATTGTATTTGTTAGACCATCTAATTGATTTGTTCGACTAATGACTGATAGGGTTGCGCCCACTGCGGCTACACCATTTGCATCAACGATCTGGCCAGTGATTTGAACGGTTTTTGGAGCCGCAAGTATGGAAGCTACTCCGAGCAGAGCTGCAGGGTTGTTCTCTTCTGTGATTTCTGGATTCACAACCAGTTGCACCGCTGGATTGAAATAACAATTCCCGAGCACCATCCATAAACCTAAAATCATCGAAAAAGTTGGTAAACTAGGTCGTGGTTTCATATGATTTCTCCGGAAAAAGAAAGGATTGTTGCGGAAACGGAAATATCTCTTAGGTTTCAGAACCCAAGAGATAAATTGTATAAAAATCCGGATTGTTTTGCAAGAAATTTATCGATAAAGTTTGGTGTTGGTATGGTTGAAATTACCAATTGCTTAACGATAAAACCCTTAATAAAAGACACAGTTAACTGAAGGCGCATAACAAAATCTAACAACACGTGGAGATAACAACTTTCCAGTGGCAGATTTGATATTGGATGTGAATGCGATAAAATGTTGAGTATTAGGTGTAAATCCTTCTGCGCCACTAAATATGAGCTGGTTCCCTGATACGCTAGGATTTAGGTAACCTACACTGGGAGCGGGTATAATCAATACTGAATTAGGCATCCAACTTACATCTTCTGAATCAACACTCGCTGGAGGTTCACTGAATTCTAAAACCAAAGGATTGGGAGATTTTCCCAAGTTAGCATTGTGTATGTTCACTTCAGTGACTCCTCCTTCTAGATAAAAGACCCTTACTAAGTCAAAAAAGTTAGGTGGTTCGTTCCCACTCACGGCACTTAGGTTAGAAATTTCAAGTCCTAAAGGTGCTCCATTTGTTCCTATGCCGATATCAATTGGACTCGTAACTATCAGGATCAGTGTAAAAAATGGATTCCCGTTTTGCAAAACTTGATAACTCGTAGAACCAGTTTGAAACGGCAAATAGAATCTCCCTCCCGAATCTGTAGTGTAAGGTGGTAAACCTAATTTACCTTGGAATGAAGGGAGAGATGGAAGCAAAACAAGTCCAGAAATTGCAACACCATTTTGATCTCGGATTTGGCCGGTGATGCGTAGGTCAGAAGTATCTGCTGCAAATCCAACTAACCCAAGTGCAGCCAGGG
Organism: Leptospira harrisiae; assembly: GCF_002811945.1. NCBI lineage: Bacteria > Pseudomonadati > Spirochaetota > Leptospiria > Leptospirales > Leptospiraceae > Leptospira > Leptospira harrisiae. The sequence goes on from NZ_NPDX01000007.1 coordinate 3,374, forward strand.
AACCATCCGCTTTCTTTTCCACTGGATTTAAAATTCCATTCACAACCGGGTTGAGATAACAATTCTGAAAAAGTAAAAACAATAGAAATAACAATCCAATCGACATTTTGGATCGCATCGCTCGTAATACTTGAATGTAAGTAGATTTCATTTCAGTCGACCTATTTGATTATTTTCTCTTCTTTAGAGTTTCTAAATCTTTTTCGAGTTGTTCCAACTCGTATTTTTCTTCTGCTTCTTTCAGTTCTTGTTCGGTTTTAATTTGTTCTACAGCTTCATCTTTGATGCGTTTGATTTCCGAATCAGAAACCATACGATAGCCGCTGCCATCACAAACATCTACGACAATTGTTTTTCGTGTGATCGTGATCAGAAATCCGCCTAGAAGGGTAATAGCCATATCTCCCCAAGTCGATGTTTGTTTGATGCGAACGGGACGATTGTCTTTAGGAAGTAATACATCCCAATTTGGTTCTTTGAAACGGAACGCACCAAACAACCAAAAGTATTCGGGATAGGATTGAAAAGCTTGGCATTTTGCTGAATTCGGTGCAAGTGTGATCATATTGCCATCGGCAATGGATCCGAGCACAAAGGAATCACGTAGACTATGTGTGACCACTTCACCACCTTCTTGGTTGGCTTTTCTTTCTGATTCTTGTCGCATCAAATCTTCTCTGCGTTTACGAATCTCCTCTTGTTTGGCAGCGATGGCTTTTTCTTTTTCGGATTTTCTTTTTTCTTCTTCTTCTTTACGGATGATTTCTTCTTCAGATTCCGCTACGTCTTTGTAGATAATCTTTAAAACGGTTTTTTTGGAAATCACCATATGTTTTCCGTTTTGTGTGTCTACTTCAACACTATCCACATTTTGATTGGTAATCAAACCTTTGATGGACTTCCCTTGTTTCAATAGGATGGTTTGTACAGCAGCCAGAGGGGATATGATACAAAAAATAAATACAATGAGAGATAAGTGAATGTTTCGCATAGTGAAGGTCCGTTCTAGTATTTTCCCTATATTATTAGGATTTAGAATCATTTGCAATACAGAATTTTCTCATTTAGCAGAAATACTTCGAGAAATTGGGATTGATTGGGAAATCAATGGAAAGCCACCAAACATTCCCAATTCGGAGTTTGAAAGAACTTGCCTCCGGTTAGGCTTATAAATTAGTATATTGCATTGTTTATGTGTGATTTAGGCTCCATCATGTTTCTTTTTGTAAAAGAAGGACTTGGGAGCAAGTAGGTGGGATGAAAGAAGATCAAAAAATGCACAAAGTTTTACATTCTGTCCATTTATGGGGCATTGCCGTGGGTCTTGTCATTTCTGGTGATTATTTTGGTTGGAACTTCGGATGGTCCAAAGCTAGTTTTTGGGAATTCGGTTTTGCAGTTGTAATTGTGGCAACTTTTTATGTATTATTTGCACTTTGTTTTACTGAACTTGCTGCAAGCATTCCGCAATCCGGTGGTCCATCGGCTTATGCAAAACGCGCATTAGGGGACTTGTTTGGACTAATCACTGGGTATTTGGTCCTTGTTGAATTTTTGTTGGCGCCACCTGCCATCGCATCTGCCCTCGGGGGATACATCCATTTTCTTTTTCCCATAATACCTGCGTTTGGTGCTGGTATTATTATGTTCTGTTTGTTGTTATTAATCAACTTAACCGGAATCAAACAAACAGCTAGGTTTGAACTTCTGGTGACTCTTGTCGCAGTATTCGGACTTTTGTTATATTTGGCATTTTTAACACCACACGTATCATTCGAAAAAATACCCAATTTACCAAAGGTTGATTCCATTGTTTGGAGTTCTGTTTTTCTTTCTATTCCTTTTGCGATTTGGTTTTTTTTGGCAGTGGAAGGTGTGGCTTTAGCAGCAGAGGAAGTGCGAAATCCTTCACGTGACATTCCCATTGGTTATACTGCTGGAATCTTTACATTACTTTGTTTGGCGGGACTTATTTTCGTATTTACGGCAGCGGTAGTTGATACAAAAGAAATTTCTGAATTGGATTATCCTTTGTCTTATGTATTGCAAAAGTTATATGGAAAAGATCAAGTTTGGCCTTTTGTATTTACCTTTATTGGTTTGTTTGGTTTAGTCGCCTCATTATTTGGAATCATCCTAGGCAATTCGCGATTGATTTATGCGATGGCAAAGGAAGGATATTTACCTACTTATCTATCGAACTTAAGTAAAGGTTCACATGTTCCACAAAATGCAGTTTTAAGTGGAGGGGTTCTTGGAATTTTTTGTATGTGTTTTTTAGACACAGCAGAACTCATTACCATCTCCGCATTAGGTGCTTGTGGGATGTATCTTTTAAGTTTGGTCTCTTATTTTGTTTTAAGAAAAAAAGAACCTTCAATGGCAAGGCCCTACAAGGCTCCATTTTATCCTGTGTTGCCGGGATTGGCTCTTGTTTTAGGAATTGTGGCTTGTGGATCGGTTTCTGTTTCTGAACCGTATTTGGCATTAGGAGTTGTGGTTTTTGGTTTTTTGTTGGGAGTTGGATATCTTTGGAAACAAAAAAGAAACTAAGATCCAAATTCCATCTTTGTTCTTTCTTTTGCTTCGTTACAACGTTCTAAAAATAACCTCGAGACCGAATCATCTGGGTTTTTATCTAACAACTTTGAAAATCCATTGATGGCTTCCTCAAAATCATCTCTGCGGAATGCATCTAGGGCTAAGGTGTAATCATCTTTAATCGCCATGAGTCTTGATGCTTTTTCTGGTTCATAACCATCTAAAACTTCTACTACGAATACTGATTCTGTTTTTCCTTTGATTGCCACTCGATCAAGCAATCGATAATGGTATCCAAGACCTTCGGATGCTTCGATAAAGGTATCGGCACTAATTACGATCCTAGAAGAAAAGAGTTTTGTGATTCCTTCAATTCGGGAAGCAAGGTTGACTGCATCAGAGATAACGGTTCCTTCCATTCTTTTATGTTCACCTAAGATTCCTAAGGTGAGGTTTCCGGTATGAATTCCAATTCCTACTTCGATGGGAATGTATCCACAATTGGCTCTGTGGCCGTTATAAATACGAATGGCATCCTGCATTTCTACTGCGGCTTTTACCGCATCATTAATGTCATACGGAAATAGTGCCATTACCGCATCACCTATAAATTTATCGATAAATCCGTTGTTGTGTCGAATGATAGGTCCAACTCGTTGGAGGTAACTGTTTAAAAAATCAAAGTTTTCTTTTGGCGTGAGGGTTTCTGAAAATTCGGTGAATGATCTAATATCGGCAAACAGAATAGTCATTCTTTTTTGCACTTGGTCACCTAAGTCGACATATCTGATATCTGATTTACCTAAGTGGTATAAAAATTCTGTTGGGACAAAACGGCTAAAGGAATTGCTTAGTTGTTTCTGTTCTTGCGCAAACTCTAGAGTTTTTGTCATAGTTTGCCGAACAATCCGTCCAAATGTTATCACTTGTAAAAAGACAAAGATCACAACACTTGCTGGTGCTACATACATTGTATGGATATAAGATTCTGCATGAAGGACATCGTTAGTAGCTGCCGCAAGAACCAAAAGCATTCCAAACAATAAAGGTTTGGACTCCATTCGTTTTTTTGTATAAGCTCGATACAAATAAAAAAATATGATCATTCCGTTGGCAACAAAGGCTATGGGATATATCGATGCAGTTTCTGTAAAATAAACGGGAGGTAACAAAAGACCAATTGTCAAAATTGTAGACAGCGCGTAGAAAAAAGTCCCCATTCGTTTCGAGAAGTCTTCTGGAAAAATTGTATAAAAATAATGATACAAAAGAGGTGCGGACCAATACCAAGACAGGTATTCTAGTCGTAGTAAAAACCAATAAGGAACATCCACAAATTCTATTAGAATTCGTTCTCCTGTGGAAATAGTTCGTAGTAATACAGCCAGAGAAAATAAAAAGATTCCGATGGTGTGTTTCCCATCACGATTGTAAAAATACATCACTAAAAAGAAAATTCCAACAAAGGCAAGAACCGATGACAACATGGTTTCGTTGATCTTTCGTTTGGTGAGTCGACTTTCTGCTTTTTTGTAAGTGGAAATGACGATATCATTCCAAATCCCACCCTTTCGGTGTACGTAATTTGCAATATAGAGATCGATCGTGATTTCGGAACTTTCTGGTAATACGACAACTGTGGATTTTACTTGTGGGATGTATTCGTTTGGATTAGGTCCTGGTTTTCCCGATCCACCTAAATACTTACCATTGGCATAAATGGCGTACGAAGTGTCCTGTTCCGGGACAGTCAGTGCCATTGTTTCTTGTAAGTTGTTTGGAAGTTTTAATTTGATCCTGAAACTAGCATGTCCAAATCCGCCAAGGGATCCATAATTCATTACATATCCGTTCCAATGTTTGGGAAGTTTGAGATACAAATCGGAATCAGTTTCCTGAATTTGTGAAGGAGTTGTATTCCAAAAAAATTTCCATTCCCCGTTTAAAACAACAAAAGGTTCGTTTACAAAAGAATGACGACTAAGGTCTAAATACCCTTTCTCTGCTTCAGCTTTTACATTCCTCTCCTCTGATAGGCAACTGAGTTGTAATAAGATAAGAATAAAAAAGAGTTTTTTCATTTAGGCTTGTCGTTTCGGAAATACCGTATAATCCTGAAGTTTTGTAAATTTCACTTCATCACGTTTGTATCCGAGTAGTCCCTCTAAGGTTTGGTATCGATTCATTCCCATACTGATTTCTATGTCTTGGCCTGTAAACTGTCCAGGATGTTCGTATCCACAAGAGTGGGCTAAACTTAAGAGTTCTTTTCGAAAACCTTGGATGTATTTGGCAGCTCGTTTCCCTTTGATCTCTGGGTCCACTCCCCGTTGTAACCACCAGTTTTGAGTGGCGACACCTGCGGGACAATGGTCTGTATGGCATTTTTGCGCTTGGATACAACCAATGGATAACATGGCTTCTCTGGCCACATTGATGAGATCACAACCCATGGCAATCGCAACCACAGCTCTGTCCGGAAATCCAAGTTTTCCTGATCCAATCCATACAATTTGTTCGGACAAACCCTCTTTCTGGAAGAGAGTGTACACTCTTTGGAATCCAATTTTAAAAGGTAAAGAAACGTGATCGGCATAGGTAAGGGGAGCCGCTCCTGTTCCACCTTCGCCACCATCGATAGTAATGAAGTCTGGGCCTTGCGAAGTTTGTTTCATTTCATGGGCAAGTTCTTCCCAAAATTCGATTTCCCCAACAGCACTTTTGATTCCAACAGGAAGTCCTGTTCCGGAAGCAATTTTTTCTATAAAATGGATGAGCTCTTTGACATTTGTAAATTCATTATGCGAGTTAGGTGAGATACAATCCTTACCTTCTTCAACATGGCGGATCGCCGCTATTTCTGCGTTTACTTTTTTAGCAGGAAGAATTCCGCCTTTTCCTGGTTTGGCGCCTTGTGATAATTTGATTTCGATCATCTTAATACAAGGATTTTTACCTACTTTTTCCTTTAAGACATCTAAACTAAATTTTCCGGAATGGTCTCTTGCTCCAAAGTATCCTGTCCCAATTTGCCAAACCATATCTGCCCCTTCCATATGGTACTGACTGAGACCCCCTTCGCCTGTGTTCTGATAGGCGCCAGAATCTCTTGCTCCTCGATTGAGCGCCATCACAGCATTTTTACCAAGAGAACCAAAAGACATAGCTGAAATATTAACAATCGAATATGGTCTGTAAGGAAATTTTCGTTTGGGTCCAATGATTTTTAAACATGGAATACAACTAGGATCTTGGTTGTGGATGTATGCCTTTGCTTCTGGATAAGGAAAGGCCTTGTGTTTGATAATGGGATATCCAGGTTCGTATTGGATTTCTGTGGTTCCAAATCCAAAGTTATTGTTTTGTCCTTTGGCTGTGGCATAAATCCAACTTCTTTCTGTACGATCGAAAGGGCGTTCTTCTTTATCGTGTGCCACCCAATACTGTCGAAGTTCCGGCCCAATCATTTCTAAAAAATAACGCAGACGACCTACAATCGGAAAGTTTCTCTGAATTGTGTGCGTTTTTTGAGTGATGTCTCGGAGGAAGACAAGCACAAGAAATAGGAACAATCCAATCAAAGTGGAGGATAAGGGATGGGTTTCAATCCAAGTTAGTATCTGATCCATAAGGGGTGCGTCCATTTCTATATCAAAAGCAAAAAGATGACAAGCTAAGATTGGAGGTGGGCCAAAGATTCCAAAAGTTTTTCTTTCGTAAATGGTTTGAAGATATACCCAGAGATAATGGGAATTTTGGCAGCACGTTCTGTATCAGCTTCATCAACAGAAGAACTGACGAGGAAGATAGTGATGGATTTGGGAAGTTTTGGCATTATTTTTCCAAAGGCATCTAAAAACTGCCAACCATCCATAAATGGCATATTGATATCCAGAAAGATGATGTCTGGAAGTTTGTCTTTGTTTTGAAATTCCGAATGAAAAAATTCGAGTGCATTCTCTGCGTCAGAAAATAATAAAACCTCTCCTTTGATTCCCGCATTGGATATGATCTTTTTTGTTGTGAACTGATAAATAGTATCATCATCTATGACGCAGATTTTGGGAGTCATTCAACATCACTCCCTTCAGGAAAGTACAATAGAAAGGTGGCTCCTGCTCCTGGTTTGGAACGTACCTCAATCCTTCCTCCGACCGATTCCATTTTGTATTTGATTAAAAACAATCCGAGTCCTTTCCCACTGATATGACGATGAAAAGTCTTTCTAAGCTGAAAAATTTGGTTCCCATAACGCTCTAAATCGATCCCCAACCCATTGTCAGAAAAAGAAATGGTGGTTTGGGAACCAATTTGAAAGGATTCGACAGAAATTCGTAGCTTTCGGTTTGGATCAGCGTAGCGGAGGGAATTACTAAGGAGGTGTAAAAAGATTGTCTCTAAAAAATCTTTTGAAAAATATACGGTGTTCGCACCAGAAAAATTTGCCTGAATTTCTGCTTGTTTGCTTTTGATTTCCCCGTCCATCAATTGGATTACTTTGGAAAATGATTCGTTTATGTTTACCGTTTCTGGTTGGTATTGATTTGTTTTTTGAATTTTTAACGAGGAGATAAGTTCTGAAAAAACAGTTTCAATAGATTCTGTTACGTTTTCCAAATGGGATTCAATTTCTTTAATCTCTTTTAATTGGTTTGTTTCTTTCATCAAATCAAGTAAGCTTCTCAAGTTACTTACGGGTGCAAGTAAGTGATGTGAGATGATTTGGTTGTAAGCTTGTAGTTGTTTATTTTGAGTTAAAAATGAATTGGTTGTGGCACGTAACCTATCATTATTTTCTTTAAGCAGAGTTTCGTTTTTTTTCCTTTCATTGATATCGATGATTTGTGCAAGATAATGGATGGGATGCCCTGAATCATCACGAAGTACAGTTACAGTGAGGTAAGCCCAAACTTTTTTCCCTGATTTATGAATGTATTGTTTTTCGATGGAATAGTTATCAATAATTCCTTTTTGGACTTCGTCTCTAAACTTTAAATTTGTTTCAATTTCATCATCTGAACTGATTTCAGTAAAATGTTTTCCAATCACTTCGTAACTTTTGTAACCTAAAAATTGAGCAAAGGCTTCATTGGTTTCATCAATATAACCATGTCCACCTGTGAGGACTAACCCAATGGGAGAGTCATGGAAAAGCGTTTTGAACCTTCTTTCTGCGAGTGCTAAGTTTGCTTCGGTATCAATTTTTTCTGAAATGTCTCTGGAGGAAGTATGTAAATATTTTTTCCCAGTTAGTGGATGAACCGTTAAACGATTGTCAGATTGCAGCCAAATATAATGTCCATCTTTATGCAAAAAACGAAACGTAGTATGGATATTTTCTTCTCCACGGAGCAGTGGTTGGTGAAATCTTTCTTGGATGAGCCTTTTTTCATCCGGGTGAAAATAATCGTATGGATTTTTTCCGACAAGTTCTTCGGATTTGTATCCAATGATTTTTTCAGATGTGGGACTGACATAAATATAAGTTCCGTCCGGCTCATGCAAACACACCAACTCTCGGCTAATCGCTGTTAGTAGGTGAAGTATTTCGGAATCGGGAAGTCCCACAGACAAATTCTTCTCTGCTTCCTTCCAATTGTCTATCCGAAATGTAGCAAGTCCCTGAGATTTTATAAATTTTGTTTAGTTCGTTTTTTTTACAACCAATCCAAACAAAAACGAACCTTCCTTATCGATGGCCATCAAAATTGATTAAAGGATACTCAAATGAAAAATCTATCGTACATCATACTGGACGGAAATCTCACCGCTGATCCAGAGGAAAAAACAATAGCAGGAGGTAAGTCATTGGCCAATTTTACAGTGGCTGTCAATCATACTTCCAACCACCAAGAAGGTAAAGATAAGGAAGAAGTTTCTTTCTTCGAAGTGGAAGCTTGGGAAAAACTAGGGGAAAACTGTGTTGAATACCTAAAAAAAGGAAGTAAGGTCACAGTGATGGGAAATCTGAAACAAAACCGTTGGAAAACTTCGGATGGAGAAAACAAATCAAAATTTCGGGTCATTGCTTCGACTGTCCGCTTTGACAGTATGCGAAAAAAAGAGGAGAAGGTGGCTTAAGGAATATATAACGGGTGATAGGAAACGCTTCACCCGTTATTTTTTGTTAGGGGGTTGGGATGGTTCTTTTTTTGTGTTTTGAATGAGTGGGTGAATCAAAGATAGAGTGTGAATCGTTATCTGATTTAGAATTTTCATTAGAATCATCTGTTTGTTTTTTTTCTTCATTTCGATCATCTAGTGACGATTGTTTTCCGTTTTTGTTTATGGAAACAATTCGGAAATATCTTGGCGAAGATACTAAGTTCCATTCTCTGAAATAAAATTTTGTAAAACCATGTTTGGGACCAAAAACTCCATTGGTGGAATCAATTTTGGATTTTATATTTGTTTTAAACTCTGCTTGTTCTACAGGCGTTAGGTTTGGAAATTGTGCTACTTCTCCTTCTACGTAACGGTTTCTTAAAATATCTAATTCCCTGCGATTTCGCAATGTTACGTCTTCAAAAAATTTTTGTTTGGCACCGTTACAATTTCCAAAATAGGATTCACAGTTCGGTTCTAAGTGAGGATTGACAAAGGTAAGTTCTAGGTAGATGCTGATGTATTCGCCTGGATTCGGCACTTTTCCATCGATTATTTCCAAAACTTGAGGAACTGTGTCTCGGTCCGTGTATTGTCTTTCGATAGCTTCTCTTGAGATTTTTGTTTCGGGAGTTGTACTGTTTACTTTAACCGGTTTTTTCGATTCTCCCACAATGACTTTATTTCGCATTACTTCTGTTTTTGTTTCTAAAATTTCGTATGCTTGAAAGTTAACTGGCTGTTTGGCGATCACTTCACCCTTTTGGTTTAAAGCAATGATATGATGTTCTAAAATTGTACCGGCAATGATTTCTTCAATGATACTAATCCCAGCATCTTCAAAAAACAAATCCAATTGAATAAAAGGAATTTTGTTTTCAGAATATTCTACACTAACTCCAGGCTCTTGGGTCAAAGGCTTTTTTCCATCTTTGGATTCTGAATGGACTGCTTCTGATTTAGTAATCATCTTAATTCGGTTCAGATTGATTTGTTCCGAATGGGTGGGAAAAGTTGGGGTAATGACCTGTTGCGGAGTTTCGCATCCCATTGTTAGGAGTAAAAGAAAGGATAAGAAAAACAGTCGGTTCATATACTAATAGTATCGGACAAAGATTGCCCCTAAAATTAGGGGCAATGCGGAAGTTAGATGAGTTTTACGCCAGCTGGAGGTAGGATTGGTCCACTGGTTTGTAGGATTTCTACATACTTTCCATTGATCAAACGGAATGCTTTTTCTGGTTTTTCTTTTAGGAAATAGACAGCCTCAGTTCCTTTTTGTGTAGGAGCTTCCATTTTCAAGACTTTACCCCATTCAGTGTAAGTAAGAGTAATGGTTTGTCCATCTTGGGAGTATTCTTTTACAAGTTTTCCATCAAAGTCGTACTCTGCCATAGCAATTGGGTTTTTATCAGTCCAGAACTCAATTAAATTGAAAACAACGATGTCTAAAAAACTTCCAATTCCGTATGCGAAATAAAGTGGGAAGATCATTAAAAGGGAACGAAAGAAACCAGCAACTTTTCCACTTCCAATTTGAATGTTTCCATTAAAAGAATAAACTGCCTTTACTGCTCCAAATTTTCCAAAACAATTCGACAATAAACCGAAGGACAAAAGTCCAACGAGGGCTGCTTTTAATATTTTTTTCATTTTTACCTCTTCGTTTTAGTTTAAAAACTAGAGCTATATCATAGGCGATTCTTCAAGCCTCTGCAAGCCGAAATGATTGACAGACATATTTTTTCAAAGAGCTTGGTCTGAATAGAAGGCACCCCCATTGATCTTTTCCGATTTTGAATATTTTGTCTTCTTTCTCTTCGTTTTTTTTACGGTTTGGTACGTATTCCCCACAATTTTTTCGAATCAATCTAGAGAAACCAGGATCTTGCATGTATTCCTACTGATTAGTAGTTATTTCTTTTACATGTCTTGGGACTATCGTTTTGGTGCTCTCATTTTACTTTCCACTGCCATAGATTATTATGTTGGCTTAAGGCTCGCATCCGAATCTCGAGAAAAAGTAAGATACTACCTTTTACTTTTTAGTTTGATCACAAACTTAGTTTTTATTTTAGGATTTTTTAAATATTACAATTTCGTAGTGACTTCGATCAACTCAGTCACCAATCCTATGTTTGGTGCTGAGGTTTTACCTGTTTTAAAAATAATTTTACCCGCAGGAATTTCCTTTTTTACCTTTCAATCTTTGTCCTATACCATTGATGTTTATAGAAAAGAAATTCCTGCGGAAAAAGATTTCATTCGGTTTGCATTGTTCGTGAGTTTTTTCCCACAACTGGTAGCAGGACCCATTGTGACGGCAAGAACCTTTATGCCACAATTGTATTCACCAAAAAAATTGGAGGACATTGAGTTCCGGGTGGCCATCCGTTTTTTTATGTTGGGTTATTTTAAAAAAGCCGTCCTTTCCGATATGGTCGCCCCAACCATTGATGTCATTTATGCAGATCCGGCCGGACATCACGCCTATGCATTGTTAATTGCTGCAGCTCTTGGTGGAATTCAAGTGTATTTAGATTTTAGTGGGTATTCTGATATGGCCATCGGAAGCGCCATGTTACTCGGTTATAAACTTCCTACGAACTTTAATTTACCTTTCCTTGCTACTTCTGTATCTGGATTTTGGCGTCGATGGCATATGACCTTAAATTCCTGGTTACGAGATTATATTTATATTCCCATGGGAGGAAGTCGAGTAACTTCCGTAAGACGAAAATTCAATCTTTGGTTTACAATGTTTGTAAGCGGGGTTTGGCACGGAGCCCAATGGACATTTGTATTTTGGGGTTCTCTCAACGGTGTTTTTTATGTTTTGGAAGAAGTATGGAAGGAATGGTTTCCGGACAAAAAGAACGATTTGGAAACCAAACATTGGTACAATGTTCCTGTTTGGCTCTTTCAGAATATTCTCAATAGCTCCATATTTTTTTTGGGTGCTGTTTTCTTTCGTTCTCTTACCTGGGAAAATGCTTGGATTCACATCCGAGGGATTTTTACATTCCAAGCGGGACAGATTCGACCTTATATGTGGAAGGACTTCCTTTGGATCATCATCTTTTTGTATTTAGGCCATCTCATTGGGTATTTTATCTTCGAAAAGGGAAAAGGCAAAAAAATCCCTGCCAGTTTAGAGTTTGCCCTGTATCCGGTTCTTTTCCTTGTCTTAAATTTAGCTACACCAGAAAATTCCGTTCCGTTCATTTACTTTCAGTTCTAATTTGCTTTTTTCGTTTCCAATAATAGGAATCCTTGTAGCTTGTTGCTATGGAAAGTGAGCGAAGGCTTCCAAGAATATCCCCAGGAGACTTTTCTGAGTTTGAGGTCCAATTGGATTTAGAAGGAATCACACTTTTCGGAAAGTTAGGGAATATTTCAGAAGAAGGTCTTTGTTTTTTGGGTGAGGATGACTTACTCAGTGATGAAATTGAGTCCCAGGTTTTGGGTAGTATTGTTTGGGCAAAAGGCACCAAACGTATGTTTTTTGAAGGAACGGTCATGTGGACCCAAACTTCAAAAATCAAAAATGTAGTTTATTATATCGCAGGAATCCAGTTTTTAGAAAGACTCAATCTTACGGATTCTATGCTTGCGCGTAGTTTGGAGATCAAATGAAAATTTTACTTCTTGGTGGTACCGGCCTTATCGGTAAACAAGTGTTACTCTCTCTTGTTTTTTATCCTCAAATCAAAAAGGTAATTGTTTGGGCAAGGAACTCTCAATCAGCTTCCAATCCGAATGTTCCTATTGAGGTAACCAAAGTTAGCTGGGAAGATTTCCATTCAGGGAAAATTTCGATTCCGGATGGATTGGATGCTGTGTTTTGTTGTCTTGGAACTACCATTGGCAAAGCAGGAAGTCAGGAAAAATTCAAAGAAATTGATTACGAATATCCACTCCTTGCAGCCAAACAAGCCAAAGAAAAAAACGTTCCCGGATTTTATATCATCACTGCTATGGGATCGGATGCCAGTTCTACTATTTTTTATAACCGAGTCAAAGGCGAAATTGAAACTGAACTTCGTAAGTTACAATTTCCTTTTTTGGGAATATTTAGGCCTTCCCTTCTCATTGGAGAAAGAGAGGAAGTTCGGATTGGAGAAAAAGTAGGGGAGTTTCTTGGAAACATCATTCCTTTTGGACTTCTGGGCTTAAAAAAATTCAAACCCATCCCTGGCGAATATGTTGCCAAATCCATGATACATTCTTTGTTACACGATAAACCTGAGAAGGGTGCACCTCCTCAAGTAAAAGTATATGAAAACGATGTCCTTTGGGAGATCGGTAAGGACCATTCTTTTTGATTCCAGACAACAAACAAAAACCGTATTCCAAAACCAAATACATCATCCTCAGTTGGGTGGTTCACTTCATTGTCAGAGTTTGGTATTTATTCATTCGAAACCAAAAGTTCATCATTCCTGAAGAAAGTGCTAAGGTGATTGAAAAAGGTTCTGGGTACATCATTGCCGTTTTTCACGAAACCACACTTTCTTTATACCGGCATGCGACCCAATATTTAAAACGAAAGAAAAAAGCCGATATGGTCGCTCTTGTTTCACAATCCAAAGATGGAGAGATCATCCACCAAACCTTTGCTCGGTCAGGACTTCGTTCGGTTCGGGGTTCATCCACACGTGGGGGAACAGGTGCCTTTCGTAATATCTTAAAAGAAATGAAACAAGGTGCAGTTCCTATTTTTACTGTCGATGGTCCGAAAGGCCCAAGGCGAGAAGTGAAACCTGGAGTCATTGTGACGGCTTCTCTCACGGGATTTCCCATCCTATATTTGCACTCTTGTTATGACCGGGCTTATACTTTCAAAAGTTGGGATAGGCATTTTTTCCCAAAATTTGGTGCGAGATTATTTATCCAATATGGGGAACCGTTTTTTGTTCCCAAGGGTCTTTCGGAGAGCCAAATGGATGAATATGCCAAAAAATTGGAAATAGCTATGGGAAAAAATGCGGAAATCTTGGAATCTTATGTGCGTGGACTCTTCCCGTACAATTCTATTGACGTACCGCCTAAACTCTAAATTTTAACCAAGTAAGGTAAAAAAATGTCATCTCTCAAAAACTATATCTTCACTTCCGAGTCCGTATCTGAAGGACACCCAGACAAAGTCTGCGACCAAATTTCTGATGCCATTCTCGATGCGTATTTAGCCCAAGACCCAAAATCCCGTGTTGCTTGTGAAACTCTTGTGACTACCAATCTCGTAGTCATTGCTGGTGAGATTACCAGTAAAGGAAAAGTGGACACACAAGAAGTGGCTCGTGATGTGATCCGTAAAATCGGTTATAACGATATCAATATGTATTTTGATGCAGACTTTGCTGTTGTTGCTTCCCACGTTCACGCACAGTCTCCCGATATTGCCCAAGGGGTAAACGAAGGAGAGGGGCTTCATACAGAACAAGGTGCTGGTGACCAAGGTCTTATGTTTGGTTTTGCCATTGCAGAAACTCCAGAGCTTATGCCTGCTCCGCTTTATTACTCACACAAACTTTTGGAACATTTGTCGGACCTTCGTCACACTGGAAAAATTGACTGGTTACGTCCTGATGCAAAATCACAAGTCACCATCCAATACGAAGATGGAAAACCAAAACGTGTTGATACAGTTGTAATCTCAACACAACACAAACCAGGTGTGACTCATAAACAAATCGAAGAAGCAGTCATTGAAGAATGTATCAAAAAAATGATACCAAAAGAACTTTTGACTAACACTCGTTATTTTATTAATCCTACTGGTAAATTTGAAATTGGTGGGCCACATGGTGATACAGGTCTTACTGGACGTAAGATCATTGTAGATACTTACGGTGGAATGGGTCGCCATGGTGGTGGAGCTTTCTCTGGAAAAGATCCATCGAAAGTAGACCGCTCAGCAGCATATATCGGCCGTTATATTGCGAAAAACGTTGTGGCTGCTGGCCTTGCTCATAAATGTGAAGTGCAACTTGCTTATGCAATTGGTGTTGCTGAACCAGTATCTGTTCTAGTTGATACATTCGGAACAGGAACCATTTCTGATGAAGAAATTGCAAAACGAGTTTTAGCAAATTTCAAACTCACACCAAAAGGAATCGTAGATGGTTTGGATCTTCTTGGAAAAGGAAGAAAATACCAAGAAACTGCGGCTTATGGTCACTTTGGTAGAACAGGTAATACATTTACTTGGGAAAAAACTGATAAAGCAGAAGCTTTAAAAAAAGGATAAGTATGGGAGCACCTAGCCAATCCACAGCAGACAAAAAAGCAACAAGAGATGCCTACGGCGAAGCCTTAGTTGAGTTAGGTGCATCTAGACAAGATATTGTGGTTTTAGATGCGGATCTTTCAGGTTCCACTAAAACTGCAGATTTCAAAAAAAAGTATCCTGAACGTTTTTTTAACGTAGGTGTCGCTGAACAAAACTTAGTTGGCCATGCAGCTGGTCTTGCTCTTTCCGGGTTTGTACCTTTTGCCTCCAGTTTTGCCATGTTTTTATCTGGTAGAGCTTGGGAAGTCGTAAGAAACAGCGTCGTTTATCCAAAGTTAAATGTTAAACTGGTTGCTTCTCATGGTGGTATTACCGTGGGGGAAGACGGTGCTTCTCACCAATGTATTGAAGATTTCGCAATCATGCGTGTCATTCCTGAAATGACAGTCATTTGTCCTTCTGATTTTAACGAAACCAAACAAGTCATCCATGCCATTGCCGATTACAAGGGCCCTGTGTATGTTAGGGTTGGCCGTCCGGCAATCCCTGTCATCGAAAGAGAAAACTACAAATTCCAAATAGGAAAAGCTGAAGTGATCTCCGAAGGAAAAGATGTTTGTATCATTGCCAACGGTGTGATGGTGAACGAAGCTATGATCGCAGTGGGACTACTCAAAGAAAAAGGAATTCATGCAAGCCTTCTGAATATGGCAACCATCAAACCTTTGGACAAAGAAGCCATCATCGCCAAAGCAAAAGAATGTGGTGCCATCGTTACTTGTGAAGAACACAATGTGGTGGGTGGACTTGGTTCTGCTGTTTCGGAACTTCTTTCTGAAGAGTATCCTGTTCCTGTCATCAAAGTGGGAATGAAAGATAGTTTTGGAAAGTCAGGAACATGGAGTGGTTTACTCGACTACTTCGGTCTCCGTGCAAAAGATGTAGTTTCCCACGCAGAAATCGCTATTTCCAAAAAGAAAAAATAAGGTTATGGTTGGGTTATGACCGGTTCTGGAGCATCCCAACCTACCATTTTAGAAGAAACCGAAAGAAAGCCCCGTCTTAGTGATGGGCCTTGGAAGGTTGTGCTTTGGGATGATGACTTTCACACATACGAGTATGTGATTGAAATGTTAATGGAAGTTTGTCAAATGCCTTGGGAAAAAGCTTTCCAACATGCTGTGGAAGTGGACACAAGAAAAAAAACCATCGTCTTTTTTGGTGAGTTGGAACATGCAGAATTCGTCCACGAAAGAATCTTAAACTATGGCCCTGATCCTAGGATGGGAACATCGAAAGGTTCCATGACTGCAACTTTAGAACAGTAAGTAACAATAAGTTAAAAATCAAACCAACTCTGATTTGTTAAACCAAACAATTTACATCTTACGTTCTAAGGCGTAGTTTCGTTCTGGAACTAACAATGAAGAAACAGATTCATTAGTGTCCACTTTGATATTCGTAGCCGGATTGTAAGTATCCAACATATACTCGCCATCGACAATGAATTGGTAGTGGTATTCACCTGGTAATAATTTTTTTTCAAGAGTAAAAACACCCTTTCGATCTTTCTTTAAAAAATCGTGTTCCGGGTTCCAATCATTAAAATTTCCAACCACTCGCACCACTTCGGCATCTGGTAAATAAATTTGAAACTTTACGGTTCGTAAATCGCGTTCTTCGTTTGCAGAATCTTCCAAAACCATTGTTTTAGTTTGGCGGTCCGTATCTTTTCCTTCTAAAACAAAACGGGAATAGTAAGAACCAGATCCATCTTCCAACTTATCAAAATTTTCTGGGTCGTATGTGAGAAGACCATTCACTCGGAACTTGTATTCGTAAATATGATCTTCTTCGTAGGTCTCTGTGATTTGTGTAGGTTCAATCACAGTATAATAAATTCCATATTGGTTGCGCTTCATATCGGAACATTCCCAATTATTAAAACTTCCGCAGATTTCTACAGCTTCATCTCGGAGTCCATTGTAAGTAAAAAGTATTCCTCTATGTATGAGTTTTCCTGAAGAAACATAAGATTCTACATCGAGATAACGAATGTAACGTGGAGCGATATTTTTTTTGAGACTTTCCAGTTGCCAAAGGTAATACACCGTATTTTGGTCTTCCGTTTCATCTGACATCTCAAGTTCCCCTGCGGAAAAACTTCCAATCCAATCCATTCCCTCCTCGGCAAAGATTCCGATTCCGGTAAAAAAGAGTAAAATGATGGCGATACGGATGGATTTGAATTTCATCATAGTCGTTTGGTCGTAAACTGTCCTTCTACATAATTTTCGGCAGAATTGAAAAAAGAGAGTGAAAGGTTTTTTTCCAAAGGAACCATCTGACATAATAAAAAAAATATTCTGTCATTTTCAGAAGGGGCCGATAATTCATTAGGAATAGACCTTCAAATGGCTGAGCCGATAGACAAATTGAGTCCGGAAGAAATCAAACAAATCGAGACGATGTTTTCGGCTCTCAATAAAAATCCGCTCTCATCGGAAGAATTGAATCCGATGGCGAAGGTTTTACGTGAGAAACTGGGATACACAAATCCCATTGCGCCTTCCGAGCCAGAACCGGAAGGAGAAGAAGATTCCGACTCTGCCTTCGATGATTTTGAGAATGAAGGGGCAGGTGATTCAGAAGCAAGCGACCCTTTTTCTGGTCTCGATGAGGACGATGATTTTGGTCCTCCCAAATTACCCAACCGCGAAGCTGAAGAAGACGATGGCATTGATCTAGATGAACTTTTGGGTGAAGACGGCCCAAAACCCACTCCCACTCAAGACCCTACTGACGATTTTGATTTTGATACACCGGCTCCCGCTCCAGACGATGCGGATCCATTCGCTTCAGATTCTGGTGCATCGGACGAAGCTGATCCTTTTTCTGATATGGGTTCCACGCCCACGGAATCCGAAAGTCCTGAAGATGATCCTTTTGCTAATTTAGATGCGATTGATGAAGCTCCCATCGAAGAAAAACCGGCTCCCGATTTTGGGGATGACCCTTTTGCCAATTTAGGCGGAGAGGAAACACCACAGGCGACCGACGAAGACCTGTTTGCTGGTTTTGATACGGGATCGGAAGAAACCACTCCTGCGGGAGATGATTTTGATTTTGGTGGTGGAGCAGATGCTCCCACTGCCGGTGATGATCCTTTTGCGGATATGGGTTCCACACCCGCTGCAACCGAAAGTTTTGGTGACGACCCTTTTGCAAATTTAGGTGGAGATAACACTCCTTCTTCTGATACAGATTCCACCAATGATCCGTTTGGTGATATGTCATCTCCAAGTTCTGGCGGTGATACTTTTGGAGACGATCCATTTGCGGACATGGGTTCTACACCTGCCACTACAGAAAGTTTCGGAGATGACCCGTTTGGTAGTATGGGCAGTCCTTCCACTCCTTCTCGTGATAATGAACCTGCGGATATAGGTGGTGGATTTGATGATCCATTTGGGGACTTGGGTGTGGGAATGGAACCACCAAGTCTGGATGATGACTTAGGAGCTCCTTCCTTTGACGATTTGGCACCATCCATTGATGATATGCCAGTTTCTACGATGGATGATTTTGGTTCCGATGGACCTGGAGGATTTGAGGAAGACCTCATGTCTCTTGGTAAAGAAGAGGAACCAGAAGAATCACTCGAAGCCAACTTAACAGATGAAGAGTTGGCAGTGATTCAATCCGAATTACTTCGTTACCCACCAAAACTAAGACGAACCATCATTGATACGATTGTGAACCAAAGGATTCCGGTTCGTAATCAAAAAGAAATCATTGAACTCATTAAGGCACAACAAAAACCAGAAGACATTGCTAGTTACCTAAGTGGCCTTCTGGGTGAACGAGTTGAACTCAGCGATTCTACTGGAAAGTTTGCAGCCGACGGTGTTCCCATCATTGCCAGCCGCGATGCTTATACCAAAGAAGGTGCTGCCCGCAAACGAGAGTTAGTTCGTAGAACCATTTTGTCTTCCGCAGCGGCAGTATTTCTTGTATTTGGAATTGTGACACTTTGGAAGTATGTGATTGTTCCATACCGTGCCAAAGCACAGTATGCCCTCGGACTTGAAAAAATCGAAGAGTTTAGTTATGAAACGGATGCATTAGAGAAGAAAAAACTCCTCGCAGATGCAGAAAATTATTTTATCAAAGGGGAAGAGATTTTTCCTCATAACTTAGAATTTTTAAATAAATACTGTATTGCTTATACCAAAGCCGGTCAGTATGAAAGAGCTTTTGAAAAATGTTTTGGTAAAGTCGAACCTGATTTTGGTTATGAACCAGAAGACAAAGAACACAAAAGAGCCTGGGAAAATAGAAAAGAAGTTCCAAACATTAGTTTTGCGAAAAAAACAGAATGGAATGATGCAGGTGTTGAGACGGCCGGTAGAAGACCATTATCGGAACTCGCATTTTATCTCACTTCGCAAGATAAAGTTCCAAGAAAGGTATTGAAAGCAGGCGCATACATTGCTTCTCGACTGAAATACAACATTCACGACATAGATACTTACATTGCACTTGGAACCTTTCACTCCTTTCATAGAAAGGATTTTATAGAAGTCCCTCCAGGAAGTAATCGTAAAAAATATAAAAACGACCATCTTGCCATTGAATATTTCAAACGAGTGTTTACTGATGGTGGCGATCCCGATAACGTAGATGCCATTGCGGGAATCGCAAAGATTTTTTATAACAAACAAGAGTTTGGAACGGCTGTTAAATACTATAACGATATCATTGAAAAGTATCCGAAAAATGCCATTGGGCACGGTGGGATATTATCAACCTACATCGAAATGTGGAAACGTGATAAAAATCCGCAGTACGTTCTCAATCACCATAGACAGGTTCGGAATGCTCTGAACATTGAAGATGAACTTTCTCTCTTTGTACTCGCAAAACTTGCATCCTTCTATATTGATTTGGATTCTGAAGAAGTTCGAATCAAATATAACATCAACCCTGAAGACCAAGTCACTGGGATGGAAATTGATGATAACGTGGAATACCTTCTCAACATTGCTTATGGAAAAGAAGGTGGATCCAAATTTGCGGAAGGATATTACCAAAGAGCCAGATTCTATTTCAAAAAAGAGGAAGCGGCACGGGCTCTCAAACAATTGGAATTGGCATCCACTTATGACATTCGCCACTACTTAGCAGTATTGCTAATGGCTGAGTATTATATCCAAACGGAAAATTATGATGAAGCCGTCAAACTTCTCAGAGAAGCCGATGATCGTTATCAAAATTATCGAGAAAGGCTTGGAGAAAGAGATGAGGATGAAACCTTACTCGAAGGAAGCCCTGGAAGGATTTCGTTTAACTTAGGTAAAATCCAATTTTTAGAAGCTGCTGGAATCAATGTAACAGACAATATACGGGAATTTCCTGGTAAAAAAATCTATCCAGAACGTAGCATTGGCACTCTATCTTACGAAGAAAAAGAAAGAAGAAACGGACTTTTTATGGCTCGTGAATCTTTCCTTGCAGCACTTGATCGTGATATTTCCAAAGATCCAAAGATTGTGAGAGAATGTTATTATTATTTGGGTTGGATAGATTACAACCATGGAGACTTTGCACAAAGTTTAGATTTTTGGGCAGAACTCCCTGAAGAAGATATTTATAATAATGCCACCTTACTTTTTGGAAAAGGAAATGCATTTTACTATACAAGACAGTACAATGCAGCTCTTGGCAACTATCTGAAGTTAAAGGATGATTTTGAACTCAAAGAACAAAGTTTGGGTCGAATCGATACAGAAAACTCAGACCACAGAGAAGTATATGAAACTCTCACTGCTCTTTATAATAATATTGGGGCTGTGTATGAGAAAAAACAAGATACCATCAATGCCCTCAAATACTATTGGAAGGCGATGGAAACGGCTCGTAAAATTGGATCTGTGAGTGAAATTGCAAACTCTAATAAAGATTTGGTTTTTGCTCGTGCAAAACTTGACCGCGAACCACTCCTCGAGGATTGGTTGGCACCAACTCTTGACCGATTGGATCAAATTAAAAAGTAAGTTGTTGTGAACTAAAAAAGGTAAGAACAACGGGACAGATCCATTCTATCCTCCGCATTGTTTTAAACTAGGTGTATACTGATCGGATTCCGAAATTAGTGTTTACGGAAACGTTCGCGGATCCCGAGTAGAAAGAAATAGAAAGTTTCCCACATCCTTTGGATTCGGTAAGGTCTTGCGATGATCCTCCAAAGCCAAATAAGCCCTCTTTCTTTAAACCACTCTGGTGCTTTTTTGTCTGCCCCAGATAACATATCTAAAGCGCCACCCACACCAATCACAACTGCTTTGCCAAAATAACCAGTGTTGTTTTCGATCCAAATTTCTTGGTCTGGAAAATCCATCGCAAGGAAAATGATATCGGGTCCAGTTTTTCGAATGGCTTCTTTGACTCGCATTTCTCTTTGGCGATCGAGATGGCCAGCGTGTCTTCCTACAATCCTAACTTTTGGAAAATGCCTTGTGAGGTTGAAATAAATTCGTTCTACTATTTCGTCTTTGGCTCCAAAGATGAATGCTGTGAATTCTTTGAGTTCGGCCAATCGAATGAGATCCATCATCACAGCGATGGGCGTGACTCTTTCTTTGAGTCTTCCTGAGGTCATCCAACCAATTCCCGCCCCTTCTACCAAAATGGTTCCGGCTTTTTCTGCGATGCGGTGGAGGGACTTTTTCGGACGCATCCTCATGAGTTTGATGGGATCTAAAAATAATACATGGTGCATGCCTTCTTTTTTCTCGAGCACGCGAAAGAGTTTGGCTATGGCTTCGTCTGTTGTGACATTATCGATGGGAATTCCCAAAACATTCAGAGTTTCCAGCTTGGAAACATCGATATTTTGGTATTCCAGTAGTATATCCCTCTCATCTTTTGAGGAATTGTGAACGATTTCGCTCAATTGCTTCATGTAGCCGGACTATCCTTTCCTATCTAAAACATTATGTCCAGTACCCTCTATTGTCGCCTCTAAATTTTTAAAAACTTCCGTTTTTTCACTTGGATTGGAATCGAAAGAACGAGAAAAAGTATCAAAATGTTTCGAAGCCAACTTTTTCTAGTATTGATTCTCTTTTTACTCTCAAGCGCAAGTTATGCGGAAAAACTTTCCATTTTTGGAACGTTACAAAATGGAACCACCGGCGGACCTGGCAAAGCTGATTCCATTCGAATGCTTGCACTGCAAGGAGCTATGATTCCTTTAGCAGACATTGGTCCACAGTCTGGTAAATTTCGTTTTCCAGAAACGGATTTACCAGAGGGAGCACCCATTCTTTTACAAATCCAATACCAAGGCGTAAATTATAATAAAATGATACCGCCTACTACTAAGTTTCGTACTTCTCCGCAAGAGGTCTTGGTTTATGATACAGGTGCGGAACGAAAACAAGTGGCCATTAAAAGTTTAATGCAGGTTATGCGAGAAAAAAAAGGATTAAGAGTTTTTAAACTGTTCTTAATTGATAATTCAAGTAAACCTCCCAAATCATATGATTCTAAAGTTTCTCCCTTTGAATATTCTGTGGCAAGTGAAGCTACGGAGATCCTGGCACAAATCCAACAACCAGGAAGTAAGATGGCAATTCCTTTAGGAATACCAGAAGGACCAAATGGAGGAAGGTTACTTGACCGGGCCATTCTTCCTGGTGTTTCTGAAATGCAAGTTTCTTATTTTATACCTAATAACCAAGATACTTTCAACGAACGGATGTTAATTGAATCAGAAAATGGAAAATTTCCTATCTTTGTAAAACCACAAGATATGGAAATCAAAACTGGTTCAGCAACTCCTGTCACCAAACTAGACAAAGATGTTCCTCCTGGACTGAGTGCTTATGTATTGAGTTCCTTAAGTTTTGGAACGACTGTTGAATTTACTTTTTCCGGTGGAAAACCACTTCCAACAATTTCCAATAATTCAAATCCAGAAATCTGGAACGGTTCCATACTGACTAGTTGGGATCTTTCCCTTTTTGCTGTCGTTGGGTTTCTTGGATTTTTATTTACGCTCTCATTTATTTTTGTCTATCGAAAACAAAGAGAAAGGAAAAACAATCCATGAACCAAAAACAAACAAAACGAGAAACAACCTATCTGCGATTTTTCGGCCTGGCCGAACTTGCAGACCATGGGGCAAGAGGTATTTTAGCATTTTGGGTCATCCTAGGAATGGCCTTCTTTTTGTTTGGTGATCAAAACCTAATTGCACCGAATATGAAAAATATTGGTGCTTCCTTGGGCATCACTGACCCCAACGAAGTCGATTGGAAGTTAGGTGGTATCATTCCTGTTTTGTTCTTTATTTTGGGTGGTGCTGTCTCATTGTCAATGGGATACCTCTCTCAGACTTTCTCACGAAAGAATTTACTTCTCGCCACTGTCCTTCTTGGTGAAATTCCATGTTTTTTAACTGCATACGTTGAAACTTATGACCAGTTTTTAGTTTTACGAACGTTATGCGGGTTTGGTCTTGGTGGAATTTTTCCATTGCTCTTTAGTTTGATTGGAGATTATTTTTCTAGCAAATCTAGGGCGATTGCCACTGGTTATGTGTCTTTGGCGATGGGCCTTGGAGTAGGGGTCGGACAATTACTCGGTGGAATTTTAGGTGGGGCCGATCCTATCAACGGATGGCGTGCTTCTTTTATTTATATGTCTGCTCCTTCCTTTGTTTTTGCTGCGATTTATTTATTCTTTTGTAAAGAACCAAAACGTGGTGGCGCAGAAGGTGTTTCCAGCGATGAGTTATCACATAAAATAAGTTTAAAAGATTTTAAATTATTATTTGAAAGTAAAACAAACTTAGGTGCCTTTTTACAAGGCCTTCCAGGTTGTATTCCTTGGGGAGTGTTCTTTGTTTATTTAGCAGATTATTACGAACACACCTACCATCTTTCCAAAGAAATTTCTGCTGGTATGATTACTTTTGCTGCCGTAGGAATTTTTATTGGAACTTTCTTTGGTGGAGTGCTTGGACAAATTTTATACAATATCAAAAAAACATACCAACCACTACTTTGTATCGGTACTACTTTTTTTGGTGTATTCCCTGCAATCATGCTTCTTTATTCATTTGATATAGTGCCTTATATGGGTTTATTTATCGCTTTGAATATTTTTACAGGGATAATGATTTCCATCACGGGACCTAACGTTCGTGCTGTGTTACTCAATGTAAACGAACCAAAATCAAGAAGTGCTATTTTTTCTATCTATAACTTAACTGATGATTTAGGGAAAGGGCTTGGTCCTGTTATGTCAGCAGTGATTTTAGGATTAACTCCTGATCGTGGACTCGCTTTATCGATATCGATTCTTTTCTGGATCCCATGTGCATTGGCATGGTTACTAATTTTGTTTAATTATGAAAAAGATGAAAACAGTATGCTCCAGTTGATGAAACAAAATGCCTCAAAGGCATAACTTTTAATCATTTTGGTATAAATGAATATTAAACACAACTTACTCGACATTGAGGGGACAACGGCACCAATTGCCTTTGTCCATCAGGTCCTTTTTCCTTATGCTAAAAAACATATTACCCGTTTTTTAAAAGACTTTCAGTTTTCCGAACTACAACGGAAAGAAATCCAATCTGAATTTGAGAAGGATTCGGCCCTTCGTGAGGAAAGTTTTTTATCACGATTTTTTAAATCAAATTCTCATACAAAAATGGAAACGATTGTTTTTTCACAGGATCTCATTCCTTCTTATTTTGAGTATTTAATAGAGAAAGATCGAAAGTTTGGCCCATTGAAAGAAATCCAAGGTAAAATTTGGAAAGAAGGATACGAATCTGGTGAAATCAAAAGTATTGTTTATTCAGATGTTCCAGGGTTTCTAAAAACTGCGATGGATTCTGGAATCAAAAATCATGTGTATTCTTCTGGTTCTGTAGAAGCCCAAATTTTGATTTATCAGTATTCAGAGTTAGGTGATCTTCGAAACTATTTTGAATCTTATTTTGATACGGCAGTGGGCGGAAAAAGAGAAAAAACTAGTTATGAAAACATAGCGCACGAACTAAGGTCGCAGCCAGACCAAATTCGTTTTTTTACCGATATCGTGGAAGAAGCGGAAGCGGCTAAGGCGATAGGAATGGATGTGGTGATTTTAAACCGCCCAGGAAATATCCCGCAGAAACCACATCCCTTTCCCATCTGGGATCATTTTTAAGTCAGTAACAAAATACTAACGGAATAAATTCCAATGAGAATAGGAAAGGCCACCTTCCAAAATAAGTGAGCCACTTTCAAATTCATAAATATAAAACAAACCAGAAGGAACTTGATTGCGCTAAATAAAATCAAGTTCCAAGTTCCGGGAATGGTGGAACCCATTCCAAAAAATGAATAATAAACAATCCCTAAAAGAATGAAATAGGTAAGAATGATCAATTTCATCATGAACCTCTTATTGAATTAAATACAAAGCTGGATACAATAATAGCCAAATCAAATCGCACATGTGCCAAAATACGCCACCTGCTTCCAAGTTATCAATGGAGATGGTCTTTCGATTCAAATAGATGATCAACAAAATGATCACACCTACAACCACATGAAGATAATGGAATCCAGTGAGTAACCAATAATAACTAAAAAACTGACTGGTTTCGAGGCCAAAACCTAATGACCACTTTTCTCGAAACTCATAGAATTTAAGAAAAAGAAAAGCAAATCCAAAGAGAATGGAGGCAGATAACGAAATTGTAAAAAACTTAAAATTATTTTTTGTTCTGAAATGTGCTGCCATTGCGATACTAAACCCACTAGTTAGCAAAAAGACAGTATTGTAAAATGCAAAAGTTTTGTTTAAGTGTGACTGCATAAAACTAAAAGCCGTAAGCTCCTTTGACTTATCATATAGCAAGGAACCAATTCCTAAACTGAATGTCAGAACTTCGACAAGGATAATCATCCAAATGAGAATTCCACCGGGTGGATACCATAGCGATTGGTTTGTTTCTATTTTGTTTTCGTGCATCGAAATCTCCTTTATAAGTATTATTGATGAATAACGGAATATTCAATTTCTTTAATTTGATATATTCTGTTCCTATTTTGATTTTTTTAGGGTTTTCCTTTAGTTTGTTACAATCTGTACCTAATTTCCTTCGTAGAACCGAGTTCTCAATGTGCTCAATTGATTTCAAGTATCAATTAACCGCTGTTCCTATATTCATTCGTTATGATATTAGAAAAATTCAAATTCGTACTTGATATAAATCAATGCCGAAACTAATATCTGCACCTACAATTTAAAAAATTGAAATTAGGAGGCAAGGATGCTATCAAAATCGCAAGCCAGGGCGTTCTTTTTGGGAGGCACCTTTTTGTTCAGTGCTATCTTTGTGTTTCTCACTGTGGATACCTTGCGGCAAAATGATTCCCGAACCAATGCGCAAAACATAACAGCGGATGTTTTGAAAGGAAAGGAAATTTGGGAAAAAAATAACTGTATGGGCTGTCATACATTGTTAGGTGAAGGCGCTTATTATGCACCTGACCTAACAAAGGTTGTCGAAAGAAGAGGAGCTACTTGGATCGATGTCTTTTTAGACGATCCGCAAGCGATGTTTCCAGGAGAACGAAAGATGGTGAAGTATAACTTCACTAAGGAAGAAAAAGGTCAGGTCATTGCCTTTCTTGATTGGGTAGGTAAAATTGATGCCAATGGATGGCCTCCTAAACCAAATATCCCAATTGATTCGATTGCAACTCCTCCTGCGCCACAGGCAAAAACAAATGCAGTTGCCTTGTCTCAACCTGAAAAGTTTTCTCAACTTTGTGTCGCCTGTCACGCAGTCGGTGGGAAGGGTGGAAATGTTGGGCCGGCACTTGATCATGTAGGATCCAAGTTCGATGCTGATTATCTCAATCGTTGGTTATCAGATCCACAAGCCATCAAACCGGGAACGAATATGCCAAAGTTACCGTTAACTGATCCAGAAAGAAAAGATATCGTAACTTATCTTTCTTCGTTGAAATAAGGAGAAACAATGAGATTCCAATCACAAAAGGTCGCATATTGGTTCTTTGCAACTTGTATGTTACTCTTATCTTTACAAATCGTATATGGTTTTATAATGGGTTTTGCTCGCATTGGATTAGACGGGTTACATGATTATATTCCGTTTAATACTGCTCGCGCAACACATACAAATTTACTCGTTGTATGGTTGTTAACTGGTTTTATGGGAGCTGCTTATTACATCATTCCTGAAGAATCTGATAGAGAGCTGTATAGTGTAAAACTTGCCTATATTCAACTTCTTTCTTGGGTTGTTGTTGGAGTTGTCGCCATTATCGGATTTCACTTCAATTGGTGGGAAGGTCGTAAGTTCTTAGAAATCCCAAGACCTCTCGACTATTTGGTTGTTGTGAATGTTTTA
Source organism: Leptospira harrisiae (assembly GCF_002811945.1). Taxonomy (NCBI): domain Bacteria; kingdom Pseudomonadati; phylum Spirochaetota; class Leptospiria; order Leptospirales; family Leptospiraceae; genus Leptospira; species Leptospira harrisiae. Next base: position 30,700 of record NZ_NPDX01000007.1, read on the forward strand.
ACCTTTTTGTTTAACATTGCAATGACGATCTGGCAGGCAAAAAAAAGAAGTACAACACAACTAGTTCTCTTCTTTGGATTGTTATGTGCTGCGTTATTATATCTACCAGGTATGATTTACTTCGACAACCAAACACTGGATTCCTACTTTCGTTGGTGGGTGGTACATCTTTGGGTAGAAGGAGTTTGGGAACTCATTATGGGTGGTATCCTTGCTTTTTTACTCATCAAACTCACTGGTGTGGATAGAGAAGTAATCGAAAAATGGTTGTATGTAGTTGTTGGTTTAACTTTCCTTTCAGGAATTCTTGGAACAGGCCACCACTACTACTGGATTGGAACTCCTAAGTATTGGCTTATGGTGGGTGGAATTTTTTCTGCTTTGGAACCACTTGCTTTTCTTGGAATGGCAATCTGGGCTCTCAATATGTATCGCAAAAAAGGAAAAAACCATCCTAATAAAATTGCGCTCTATTGGACTTTGGGCAGTGCCATGATGTCTTTCATTGGTGCTGGATTTTTAGGTTTTGCTCATACATGGCCTTCCGTAAACCAATGGACTCATGGAACTCTCATCACTGCAATGCATGGACACCTTGCATTCTGGGGAGCCTACGCTATGTTAGTGTTAGCTGTGATTTCCTATGCAATGCCAAACCTAACCGGAAGAAAACTGTTTACTGGAATGTCAGGTTATTTGGCATTTTGGGCATCCAATATTGGAATGTTAGGTATGACTGGTGCACTCGCGGTTGCCGGTATCACTCAAGTGTATTTAGAACGTAAATTAGGAATGGACTTCCTCGTGGTTCAGAAAGAAATCATATTCCACTTTATTGGAATGTTACTGGCTGCCACACTATTTACGGTAGGGATCACTTACTTTATCGTGGATTTCATTCGACATGGTCTTCCATCCGATGAAGCTGTAGGAAAAAATGCAGGTGATCTCGAATAATCTATGTTAACGAAGAAAGCACCCTATTACGAACCAATCGGTAAGGAAATAGAAATCTTTCAAATGGCGGCAGAGAATTCTCTGCCGCTTTTGTTGAAAGGTCCTACTGGATCCGGTAAGTCTCGATTTTTGGAGTATATGGCTCATACATTAGGCCGTAGACTCATCACAATTTTATGTAACGATGAAACATCTTCTGTAGATTTAGTCGGAAGATTTTTAGTCAAAGGTGCTGATACCATTTGGATGGATGGACCTTTAACAACAGGAGTCAAAGAAGGAGCCATTGTTTATTTAGATGAAGTGGCAGAAGCAAGACCTGACACTCTTGTAACCATTCACTCCTTAACCGACCATCGCCGTACTCTATTTTTAGAAAGAAAAAACGAAGAAATCCAAGCACATCCTGATTTTTTACTCGTAGCATCTTATAACCCAGGATACCAGAGAGGATTTAAGGAATTAAAACCTTCCACAAAACAACGATTTCTCGGAATGGACTTCCCTTATCCGAAGGCATCTGTAGAGGAAAAAATCATCGTGGGAGAAACGGGAATTAGTGATTCTGTCTCAAAGAAATTAGTGCAATTTGCAGGGTTGGTAAGAAATAAGCCAGAGTTAGGTTTGGCAGAGACTGTTTCGACCAGGTTACTCGTATCTTGTGCAAAATTAATGGCAAAAGGTTTACCGGCTCGCTTAGCGGGAAGGACTGCGATTATTTTACCACTCTCTGATGATTTGGATACTGTCACTGCTTTGCAGGATAGTTTTGACCTGATTTTTTAGGGTACAGATTTGGAATGGGATCAGTTTGTATTCTTCCAAGGTCATAAACTTTGGAAAAAGATTCGTAAAAAATTAACTCCACCAAATCCATATTATGCGTATCAAATGGGGTTGGAAGAAGTTCGGGTTCTTCGTTATTTACAAACATTAAAAAAGGAACCTACAGCTTTGATTCTTGGTGGAGAATCTGTCACATTTGGTCCAAATTATTTAAAATTTCCAGAAGAAATACATTGGTTTTTATCAGAGTCTATTTCTAAAAAATTTGTACGTATCTATCTTGCGTATTTAGCTTTTCTTTCTAATGGTAAGAACCTTAAATTAACGAAGAAAGATGATAAAAAAAATATAAATGGAATAAAGTCATTATCAAAAGAAAATTTCTTTTATCAGTTTCGAAATTTCATCATTGAATTTCCAGGCATTCGGAATGATTGGAAAGAAATTCGAAACGAGAGATTCATCATCCGCAAAAAAGATCCAGTCCAACACCAAAAAATAAAGAAACTAATCACGGATACATCCTCTGCCATTTCTGATTTGAAACATGAGTTTCCCACAGGGAAAGATTTTATTTCGAAAACGGATAAACAAAAAATTAAATCCAAAGATTCCAAACAAAAGTTAGATCCCAGTGATGCAGAGGTTTTGGAAGTCGATGAGAAAAAAATCGAGGAATATACATTAGGCCATAATTTTGAAAAAATTGAAACGGTAGAAGAGTTTGATGGGCAATGGCGTGACATTGACGGAGAAGAAGATATGGAAGAAGAGGAGGCACTACAAGAGCTGAACTTAAAACATATCATTCGTACAGAAGATCCAGTGCATACTACACGTAGCAGTGAATCCGGATCTGGAACAACACTGGAGATTTTAGACGAAAAAAATTTGGGAAATCGTTTTTCCTATCCTGAGTGGGACTATAAATTAAAAAACTATAAACCTAATTATTGTAATGTTGTAGAGGAATTTCCGAACCAAAAGGATATTTTTTACACAAAACATGTATTAGAAAAACAACATTCCACTTTGACACAGTTAAAAAAGAAAACGATGGCACTCTTAAACCAAACACGAATCAAAAAACGTTTGGTTTCGGGAGATGATATTGATTTAGATGCACTTGTGGATCGTTATGCGGATATCAAAGCAAAAATTAGTCCATCAGAATCTATTTATATGAACCCTATTCGAGATGTTTCTGATATGGTGTTATACTTTTTGGTAGATTTGAGTTTGTCTACTGATTCATGGATCCAGGAAAAAAGAGTTTTAGATGTAGAAAGAGAAAGTTTACTTTTGTTTTCTGAATGTTTGGAAGATTTAAAAATTCCATTTGGTATTGCAGGATTTTATTCTCGAACTCGTAATTTTAATCAATTTTTACATTTGAAACAATTATCTGAGTCTTGGCTAAGTTCTCGTGATCGTTTGGGTTCACTTTCACCCATAGGATACACCCGTGTTGGCCCCTCTTTACGTCATATCAATTCCATTTTAAAAGAAACAACTTATAAACAAAAGTGGATCATTCTCATCACTGATGCTCGTCCCAATGACTATGATAAATATGAAGGAAAATACGGAATCGAAGATGTGAATAAGGCTGTCGGCGAATGTTTGTTAAATGGAGTTCAAGTCTATACTTTAGCCATTGGAACAGAAGAAAAGCCAACAATTCCTGCGATGATGAGAAATGCTAGTTATCAAATGTTGTTCCAGCCAGAGAGGCTCCTCGATTCGCTTCAAGAGTTTTTTCGAAGAGCCATCAGAGTATAAAATCTAATACATTAGGATGGTTTTCCGTCAGGTCTTGCGCTAAATAAAATTTTTGTGTATTGGAAAATAAACAAACTAAATGCCAAGATCCAACCAATTCCCGAAAGATGGTATGCCCAGGTGTATTTTCCAATGAGTGGAAGAAATACTCGAACCACCACTGCTAAATTTAATAAAATGTAAGCACCTACTGTGAGTGGGGATGCTATAATGCTCCTTCCTGTATGACCTAAACTCACACGCGTGATCATTCCATAGATAAAAACTCCAATCCCACCAACAGTCAAACTGTGGATCGCAGAAGACACGGGAAAGTAACCTAAATACACTAGACTATATAATAAAAAACCTAAACAGACCCAGAAGTAACCAGTATACAAAATCCAAAGGATGGGTTTTTTGTACGATCTCCAAGGTTTCCAAGAAACGTAACGAACCAGATTGGTAATAAACAAAGAAAAACTTACAAAAAATGTTGTGAGTAGTATCAAACTTGAAAGATTTAAATTCGCAAAATCCAAGTGTATGGACTCATTATTAACAAGATAACCCTGTATCAATTTCGAAACATAAAATACAAATGGCAAATATAGGATTAATGTTTCTAGTTTTGGCAATCGTTTGAAAGAATATCCTTGTATGACAACTCCGGAAAAAAAAGGAACTACCCTTCCGCCAATGATCAAAATAAGGAATAGGATTACAAAAATGCTTAAATGAATGTATAATAAAGTCATCTCTGAATTTAACACAGATCTCGCCGAAAAACCAGCTAACAAGTGAAATATGGTAAACAATCCATAATGATAAAGAATTGGGCGATTGTGTTTTTGGGTGGGCACTGTGAGTTTGGGAAAAAGTAAAAAGATCACCATTAAATCGGAACTAATATCCAGACCAAAAGATAAATAGGAAACAAAACCAAGCGGATACATGGAGAATCTTCCCAGAGACCAAAAGAGAAGAAGGAAAAATAGATTTTTTCCCTTTAAGATACTTGAGTTAGTCCAGTTTTGAACTGCAGTAAAAAGGAACCCAAGGACAATTGCTTTTGAGAAACCAAAAACCATTTCATAAGAATGCCAATGGATTGAGTTAATTTGAATGAGGTTAACGATCGCATTCGAAAGCACCAATAACCAAATTGTAATGACTAATACGCCATATACCGAACCGAACCAAAAAAACGGACGAAAGGCTGTATTCCAAAAACTCCACTGAAAAAAAGAATTCTTCATGATTTGATCCTATTGGAAATTAGAATCATTTCATTGATTCAAATCAAGAACTAAGCCAAAATTTTAAGTAAACCTTCTTTGTCCAAAATAGAAATTTCACCTTTTTGGTTATCTATGAGACCCTGATCTTTTAATTGTTTGAGAATTCTAGAAAAAGTTTCTGGTCTTAGATAGAGAAGGGAGGCCATTTGCGTTTGTTTTAATGCCAGTGAATCAGGTGTTCCATAAAACAAAAAATGAGCCACCCTTTGCATTGCATCCATCGTTAATCCACGATTGATTGCTAAATTCAATGTATCAATTTTATTCATTAGCGAGTGCATTAGAATATGATTCAGTTCAATATTTTTATGAATCCGAGTCTGCACTTCCGACAAAGGCATTCTTAAGATCGTACTTGTTTTGGTAAATCTTCCTGAAGCCGGGTAAGGAATTCCTTGAATGACGGCCCATTCTGCAATGATACTGACAGGACGAAAAAAAGTTAAAGTAACTTCATTCATGTTTCCATCGTATTTGAATACCTGAAGGTCACCGGTTACTAATAAATCCATGTAAGCAACAGCATCACCACCATGAAATAAAAACTCATCTTTTGAAAATGTAAGTTCCTGGCAGCCTTCAAAGGCCTTCTTTAAAGATTCTGGATTTGGTTGTGTCAGGTACTTTATGATCATAAATTTTAGAATTTATTTTTTCTTTTTGAAGTTTGGAATTTTTATTTCAGTTTCTTTCAAAAATTTCCATATCCGTTTTAAAGTGACTCTCCAATCTTCCTTTGCTGTTTTATTTGAAGTTGTTTGAGTTGAGTTTTTTGGCTCTTTGATAGGTTGTAATTCTGATACAGGAACAATAGCAGCAATGCCTAAATCAATTTTCAAATATTTCTTTTTAATAATTTTGAAATCAATTTTTGCACCTAATAAACGTACAATTTCAAGGATAATTGCCCACTTAACTTTTACTGGAGTGAGTGTGTTGTAATTTTCAACTAAATCACTAAATAGTCTTTGTGAAACTTTTGGGTTACTATGAAACAATAAAAAACGGAAATGGACATTCCCTTTCAAATCCTGAGTGATGATTAAATCGTTATGGTTGAATTCTTTGAATGGAGGAAAGTCAACTAACCTAACAACGACCGAGTTAATTAAATCTAAGCTGTTATGGATTTCTGTTTCTGGATTTACCTTAATTGAATAAGTAATGTCATCTTCTGGAATCACTTCGTTGATAAAAGAGATGAAGTTGACTTGTTCTTTGAATGGAACCTCTTTTAGAACTTCTAATCGCGAAAGTTCAATTATATCATCCATTACATTGTCTATTGAAGATTGAACTTCAATCACTTCTTTAACTAAGTTTTTATCCTTGGTTTTTTGTGTAGATTCACGAAAAGAAATCAACTTTTCTTTCATGGATTTCAGTGGACCAGAAATCATTGCATCCATATAATAAAATATCTTTTCACGTAAAGAGTCTGCTTCTTTTAGCCTTTCGTATCTATTTTGAAGTTTACGTTTCATCATTAAAAACTGAAATCGTAACGCAAGAGTCATCAATACCAGATATACTAAAAAGCTAGTTTCGAGAGAAGAAGGTGAATTCAAATATCCTCTCTCGATTAATATTTCTTTTAAAATTGAATATAATAAGTAAACGAGTGCAAGTAAATGGATGGTTGATCCTCGGGCTTGGTCGCGAAATTTTAAAAAAGTTACATAAATCGCATAACCAATGACAGCTAATAAATGGATATCCCAATATCCGATAAAATTGTACCAGAACACAGGATTGTGTATGATTGCAAATACAGCTATGAAGAAGAACTGCATTAACAAATACAGTCTTTGGTATTTGAAAGGTTTTAATTCAAAAAAATCTTGAATGAATTTGATAAATCCATAAGGAAGAATGAGAAGGAATGCATATTCTATAAATTTTAATATGGCAAATTGATTGATTAAAAAGAATCTAACTTCGTTTTTTGATAATTCATAAGCAGAGAAAATTAATGCTAAAATACTAAAACTTAGGTATTCTTTTTTATCTCGTAAATTGAAAAAATTTATGAAGAAAAATAGAGCAATAAAGAGATAAAATCCAACAAAGATCAATTCTACCAGCGAATCATATAGGTTACCGTTAAGAGCTTCTTCGTAAGTAACGATACGAATTGGTCCTGAAATGATACCTGCTGATGTGGAAAGTGAAGAATCTATTTTTACAATTAGTACATTCTCACCTTCTAACAATAAATCATGCGGAATTGGATAAATTCTTGGTCTACCAAAGGCAAACTCATCTGGATCTTTTCCAAAGGCAGAGTTGTTTTTTCCAATGAGCACTCCATTGATAAATACTTCATCAGATTGGTATATTTTTCCCAGTTGGAGAGCTAAAGATTTTTGGTGCTGTTCTGTTGTGATTTCAAAATTTTTTCTAACCCAAATGGAACCACGATAACTTTTGTTAATATTGCGAAAGTTGTTAGGAACAGTTGTGATATCTAAATTGTTTGCATTGAATTCAGCATTCAGAATGTCGGGATTGTTGTTAAAGTAAATTCCCCAGTCATCACCGTCTAATCGTAGTACGACTGTGTTTTCGTCTGTGGAACGAGCACAATTCAAAATAAATAAAAAGAAACTTAATACTAAAATTCTATATAAAATTAAAAATTTCATCTTTTAGGTTTCTCCGGAATCCGAATTGTGAATTTGGCTCCCATACCTTCGCTTGATTTCAAACTCACCGTCCCACCTAAGAATTTTGTGGTCGCTTCTACCAGGGTTAAACCGATTCCGGCTCCTGGTATTTCATTTTTTTTGTCACGATATCCACGGACAAATTTCTGGAAAATGGTTTCCATCTCCAGTTGGCTAAGTCCCATCCCTTCATCCATAACGATTAGTTGGTGGTAACCATCACGATTAAAAAATTCGATACCAATGTCTGTTTTAGGATCGGTGTATTGGTAGGCGTTTTCTACCAGGTTTCTTAAGATACAGAACAACAATTCTTTAGGAAAATATATTTCCAAATCATTTGGTTTTACTTCGATTGAAGTCGTTTTTCTGTGTTGTTCTAAATGGTTTTCTACACTAAAGACACAGTTTCGAATTAATTCTTGTACGGAGAATGTTTCATAAAATGGAATATAAGTTTTCTCTTCCAATTTTCGAAGAAGAATTGCTTCTTCTACCATATAACTCATGTAAGAAATATGATCTTCTGCTTGTTTAATAGGATCAGATTCTTGTTTCGAACTTGTTTTACTTTTGGTTTTCTTTTTTGCTGCTTGTTTTGGTAATACTTTAGTTTGGTCTTTGGAATTGGATTTACCGTGATTTGCAGAAATATTGTCGATAGCCTTTTTAATTTTTTCCATTCCTGATTTGAATTCAGAAGATAAATTAATTAAAAAACCAGTTTTGACTCTTTCCATTTGGATAAGTTCTTTTTCTTGTTCGATAAAGTTCTCTAATCCTAAAACAATATCATTTGATAGTTGGATGGATATCATTACCAAAAAGATCAAAAATCCTAAATACAATGTTCCAGGCATCGAAATGATTTCTAAAGCGGAGAGGCTATCAATAAGAATTGTTGGTAAAATACAAGCAATTCCGATGAGGATATATTTCACCTTTGCAATGTTAGCCTTCCCATTGTTTACAAATAAATAAATCACAAGTCCCATCGCAACTGGCAATGTATAGTTGAAGAGCGCAATGACCAAAATCCAAGTTTTTGGTGTTCTAAAAAAAAGTGTGATAACGAATAATGCAAATAGGAATACTTCATATACCAATAAAACTATGCTTCGTTTCATTTTTAAATATTGGTGCATGAAGTTGATAAAAAATACGGGAAGGCAAATGAGAACTAACAGTTCTGCAACATAAGACCATGTAAAACTATCAAATAAGATGTCTCTATGTTGAGTACGGATCAAAACGTAAATTCCCATGAAAATGGAAAAGAGTGCGAAGAAAAAGTTTTCGCCAGCTCGCCCGCGAACAATGGAACCAACTAAAAAGTAAATTCCCATAAATATAAATACATAACCGCAAACCATGGCAAAAGCTTCTTTTGAAAAAACGGCTTCACGTAAAAATCGTTCTTTTGCAATGGTAGGTGCTTCTTTGAGTCCATTTAGGTTTGTTGCTGCATAAATGCGAATCGCCAAAATATTGAGACCCGGCTTGAGGAGGTGAGTTGGTAGAGAATAAATTCTAATTTTTTGAAAGTCAACTTCTAGTTTTGGAAGTACAGTTCCTGTTTTATCGATCAGGGTTCCATTTAGATAAAATTCATCAACGTCCCGAATGCGACCGAGTTGGATTGCGATTGGTTCAACAGGGGTTGTATAATTTTCTGGTAAATAAAAGGAACAGCGATACCAGTGATAACCTGTTAGGTTTTCCGTTTTGGATATTCCATAATCAGGAACAGATCGTTTGACCCAAAATGATTCCTCAACGGTTTCATCTCGCCAATCTAAATTATCTCCCTTACGAAATAACCAGTCTGTTTTTAGAACCACCGGTTTTTCGAAGGATGTGACCATGTTTCCACAGGGTTCCGCCGCCAAACCAAAAACAGTTGGAAAGAGAACAAGTGAAAACCCGAATACGAGTTGGTAAATACGGGTTTTCGAAATCATATCGGTTCGACGTTTCGAATGGCCTCTTCGATTTCTTTGAGCTGAGTAGAGATCCTTGCGTCGATAGCTCCCACATCTGTTTCGATGATCACTCCACCACGGTCCACACGTGAATCTTCGTAGATGTTTACTTTACGGAGTGATTCCATTAGTTTGATGAGTTCGTCTTTATGTGCTGTTGTAAGTTCTAAGTCAGCGAAGTTAACACGAATATCGATACGGTCTCGATCTTTAATTCGTTTCATCGCCTCACGAATATTATTTAACACAATTTCTTTACGTTCAATGATTTCGTCTTTGATTACTTTCCTTGCAATCACAAGAATCATTTCTACCATTTGTTTTTCAGAAGCAGCAATCATCTCTTCGCGAATGTCGATCGCCTTACCAATGATAGTTCCCAATCTGTCAATGAGACGTCTTACTTCCCCTTGGCCTTTTTTAAAACCAACTTCACGTCCAGCATCATATCCTTTTTGGTAGGCTTCATGTTCGATCTCAGCCTGTTTCATTTCGGCTTCTTTGATCATACGTTCGACTTCCATCTTCGCACGATCTAAGATTTGTTCCGCTTTTGCTCGGCCTGAATCTTCTTCTAATTTGATTTTTTCTTTTGAGTCCTGAACCATTTGGAAGGCTTTGGTTCTGCCTTCTTCTTCAATGGACTTTGCTTGTTTTTTAGCATCTTCTAATAATTGGCGGACTTGTTCTTCTGTTTCTTGGCGATACCTTTGGAGTTCGGCTTCGATCTCTTCGATCGAGGGTCCTTGGTATTGTTCGATGATATTCCCTTCTTGGTCTATCTCGAAGTCTTCTTGTTCGTCTGTTTTATGAAATTTTTTGTACTTATCAGGAAGTTGGATTTCAACTTCTTCTTGTAAGTCGGCAATTTGAATGGGTTTAAAAACTAGTTTTGCCATATCCTTACTTCAATCTCCAAAGTTTCACTTTGCCTTCATCCATTGCTTCCCGCAAACGATCTAAGATTCCCTTTTGGGCTTCTTCAATCTCTGCCAGTGAAACAGGACCTAACGAATCCCATTCGATCTTTATTTCTTTTACGAGCCAAGATTCCAAATTGGAATATATTTGGTCGCGGAAATCCGTCTCTACTCCTTTCAATGCGCATGCAATGACAAGAGGATGGATCTCAGAAAAAAATCGAGTAAGACTCGTCCTTCCTAAATGAAGGAGGTCTTCCAAACGAAAGTAGTGTTCTACTATAGTTTCGGCATATTCTGGGCTTTTTTTCTGAATTCGTTCAATTAAATTTTGAGATGGTAAAAAAGGAAGTCGAGTGAGAATTTCTCCGGCAGTCTTTGCTTTGCGGCTACGGATCTTCGAAACCGGCATTTTTTTCTCAATCAGTTCCATTTTGAAGCGGAGGAACCGTTCGAGTTGGTCGCGTTCCCTGTCCGAGTGGTAATCAATTTCAGAAAGTGCTAAAATGATATCTTCCCGGTGGTTTTCTGGGTATTCGGCTAAAACCTCGGAAGCAGTCTCCGGATCTGAAAAACTTAAAACCCGAGCCACAACTTCTGAGGATTCGTCCATGGTCAAATGGCGGAGCATTTCTAAGGAATATTTGGGAAGCTCTGGCCAAAGGGGCGAGTTCGATTTGGATTTGGATTCTTCTTCTTTTAGAATTTCCTGGAGCAAAGAATACAATTCATTTGAATCTTGTTGTTCGTTATGCGCATATTTTCTGCCAGATCCGTCGAGATTCCGGGGATCATCTTCGTTATTCGTATAGCCGTTTTCGAACGCTGATTTTTCGAAATTAGGATCAGATTTACCCACTTTTTCAGGGAAATAGTCGTTATTCGCATATTTTCCACGTGAATTCGGAGAGTATCCTTGATGGGAATCACTGCGCAGGTTTTGAGATATAGGTCCAGATTTGGAATTGCTAGGTAGGCCCGCTTGAAAAGAATTTTTTCCCTTTGGTTGTTTCTGATTTTTTTGCAGAAACTTGGTAAAGGAAAGGAGGATGTCCTTTTCCTGCCCTCTGGTTGGGGAAGGATTGGATTCCACTTTGATCAGAAGTGATTCGATTTCTGCATCACTCAAATGAGCGAACACTTCATCCGGTAAATAGCGGCCTAGGATTTGGTAGGCAAGAGCAGCTTTATTGGGCCCGGACGGAGTTTTCATTTAGGTGACATAATAACTTAATGGGACAGTCGTACAAACCAAAAAATATTATTTTTTTTAATTCGAAAACTTCCTTTCCAAATTCTTGTCCTCCAAGTCTCTTAAGGTTAGGGATGACCCGTCAGACAATAATCTACCTTTCCATCGCACTTTTGTCAACGGCCTGTCGTATGGTGGCACCTTCACCAAAAATTCTTTCAGGCGCATTGGATTTACGAAATTTCCCATTTGAATCAGGATCCGCCATGACTCTCCAAGGGGACTGGAAATTTTTTCCAGGGCAGCTGAACCTTCAGGAAGGGGCACTCTCTCCTTCCTATCTTCCTGTCCCTGCACTTTGGAATCAGGTTCCTTTGCGCTCGGGGATCATTGATGGTAAGGGTTATGGAACTTATGTTTTAGACATACAACTTCCCACTGAAAATCAGATTTATGCTATTTATCTGCCAGAGGTTCGTACCTCCTTTCGACTCATAGCGGGTAACAGGAGTTTGGTGTCAGGAATACCTGGTACCACGAAGGAATTTACAATCCCAAGTGCGCAAGGCCAAAGTTTTACAATATCCGCAAAGGAACACCTTCAAATCCGAATTGAAGTGAGTAACTTCCATCATAAAGAAGGAGGTCTCCCTAACGCACCCGTCTTCGGACTTGCGGAAAGTGTTCAAAATTATATTTTGGCGCAAAGTACGATCGATTTAGCATTAACGGGTGCTATATTTATGTTTGGTTTGTATCATTTTATTTTGTTTTTCTATCGAAACAAACAAAGAGAAGCGTTTTACTTTGGTTTTTTCTGTTTAGTATTTGCGGCACGAATTCCTTTTATTGGAAGTAAAACAATATATGCGGTATTTCCAAATATTCCTTGGGAACTAGTGATTTATGTAGAGTATGCATCTGTTTTTGTTTTAGGAATTTTGTTTTTGTGGTTTGTCGATGGACTTTTTCCAAGGTTTATCGATCATAAGTTAATTCTTTATTTCAGCGCCTACGTACAGTTTATGTTAGTTTATGGTTTAATTATTAAACCGGACGTTTATACACAATTTGAAGTTGTATTTCAAGTATTAGGTGTTGTTTTTGCTTTATTTTTAGGAATTCGATTATTCCAAATGATGCTTAGAGGGTTGCCTGATGCGGGAATTTTCTTTTTAGGGTATCTGGTATTATTTGTTGGTTTTGTTTACGATGTATTTCTAGCTTATAGTGGGCAAGGAGAGTCAACGTTATCTCAGATAGCGGTCTTTTTGTTTTTTGGAGTCCAGTCCACAATTGTTACACTTCGTACGGCAAGGAACTTTCATAAGAAAGTTTTATTAAAAGAAGAATTTGAAACCATTAATGAACAGTTTATTCTAACAAATCGATTTTATGCAAAATTCATTCCTCGTGATTTTTTAACTCATTTAGGAAAGGAAAGTATTGAAGAGGTACAGTTAGGCGACAGTAGCGAAAGAGAAATGACCATTTTGTTTGCGGACATTTGGGAATATTGGGATATTATTTATTCTATACCTTTAGAAAACCGTATGTTGTTCACCAATTCTTACTTGGGAAGGATTGGACCCTGTGTTCGCAAAAATAATGGTTTCATAGATAAATACATTGGAAGTGCGATTATGGCTCTATTTGATGGAGGAATTCAGGATTCCATCAAGGCAGCTGAAGACATCCAATGGGAATTAGAAAAATACAATGAGCGTCGGCGAACCATTGGGTATTTACCACTACATGCAGGGATTGGAATTCATTCTGGCGATACAATGCTCGGAATTTTGGGAGAAGAAAAAAGATTAGAATCTACCGTCATTTCCGACACCGTTAATCTTTCGAGTCGTATCCAAGGTTTAACAAAAAAATACGGCGCTAGGATTCTTGTTAGTTTAACATCTCTTATGTTACACGAAGATTTGGATACAATCCCTTATAGAATTTTAGATTTTGTACGTGTTAAAGGAAAACAGGAAGCTGTTATGATTGCGGAGGTTTTGATTCCCGATATTGATGTAATCTCTAATAAAAAAATTGGAAATCGAAACAGATTTGAAGCTGCCATTTTTGATTATGAACGTGCTGATTTTGTTTCTGCTTTAAAAGGATTTCGCGAAGTATTTACAAACAACCCAGAAGATTTGGCCGCAAAGATTTACATTGAAAGATGTGAATATTACCAAACTTCCGGTGTCGGTGAAGATTGGGATGGGGTTTCCGCATGGGAAAAATAACTAAAACCAACCAAGCAATTTTTGTATTTTTTATCTCGGCAATTTTATTTTCGTCATGTCAATTCGGATCTTCAAAAGAGGCAGAAAAAGGATATTTGGAACTTCCTCCTCAGGTCGTAGAGAATAATCAAAAACTTTCTACCGGAGGTGAATGGGAGTTTTATTGGGGAGAGGTTTTTGGCGAAAGTTTATTTGAAAAAATAAATGAACCTAACAAAACTTATGTAAAGGTTCCATCGTCGTGGAATTCATACAGACCAGAAGGTGAAGGTGGGGATGGTTTTGCAGTATTTCGTCTAACGCTAAAAGTTCCTGATCCAAACATTCGTTATTACCTAAGGGTTCAACCTGCAACAAGTTCTTATGAACTTTATGTCAATCGGCAAAAAATTGCAAGTTCAGGGAAGGTCGGAACTGATGAGTTCACAGCAGTTCCTAAATACCAAATTCAATATGTTTCATTTCAACCAGAAGGTTTCGAACAAGAAATACTTTATGTGGTGAGTAATTTTCATCATGCCCGCGGTGGATATAGGAAACCAATAGAGATTGGAACCAAAGAGGTCATCCAAAATCAATCTCTTATTTATTCTGCGGGAGAAATCTTTGTTTTTGGAACAATGCTGACAATGGCATTATACCAGCTAACAGTGTTTTTCTTCCGGAGAGAAGAAAAAAGTTCTCTTTTTTTTGCAATGTTTTGTTTGTTCACGGGCCTTCGATTGGTTGTTCTAGATAATTACTATATTGTTTATGCAATTCCTGATTTTTCTTGGCATTGGATGCAGGTTTTGGATTATATATCTGCCCCTCTTCTTGTATGTTTTTTCCTAGGTTACTTAAAGAGTTTGTTTCCTGGTAGATCTGAAGTCCCCAAGTGGATGATCTATTCCTGTTGGAGCATTACTGCTTGTTATGTGTCTTTTGTTCTTTTAACTGATGTTAAATTATTCACGAAAACGAATATCTTTTCTCAAGTTGTAATTTTATTTTTTAGCGCTTGTTCTTTTTACGTGATTTTACGGATTTATAAGCAGAAAAAAAAAGATAGTAGCTTAGTGTTCTATGGATCACTACTTCTGATGGTTGGATCAACGCATGATTTGATGGCAGGAAATTATTGGTTTCAATCTCAACCATTGATGCCTTTTTCTTTGTTTGTTTTCTTTTTATTTCAGAGTATCCTGCTCGCAAGGAGAAATGCCAGATTCTATTCATCAATGGATATGTTAACAACTGAACTCATTGAAGTAAATAATCGCCTAGAAGCATCTAATAAAATCTATGCGAAGTTTGTTCCCTTACGTCTCATACAATTGTTTTCAAAAGTTACTAAAATAAGAGTCAAACGTGGCGATTTTATCGTAAAACAAATGTCAGTGCTCTCTTCGGACATTCGTGATTTTACTGCAATTTCTGAAACCTTAAGTCCTGAAGAAACGTTTTTATTCCTCAATGATTATTTGAGGCAAGTAGGCCCAACGATACGATCACATAATGGGTTTATCGAAAAATATGTTGGGGATGCAATTTTTGCATTGTTTGAAAGACAACCAGAAGATGCTTTGTCGGCTGCCATTGAAATGCACAAAACAATTGCTAAGTGGAATAAGGAAACAATGTCTCATCGAGTTTCGGACATTCAAGTTGGAATTGGGATTCATTTTGGTGAACTGATGTTAGGAATCATTGGTGAGGAACAACGAATTGAATCTGCAGTATTATCTGATTCGATGGGTGTTGCTAATTCTTTGGAATCCATGACCAAAAAATATGGAGCAAAAATCATTCTTAGTTTAGATGCACTTCTAGAGTTAAAACATCCAGATTCTTATCCGCATAGGCTATTGGATTTTATTAAAATTCCGGCCAAACAAAAGTTAATTGGAATCGCTCAAGTGTTAGTCGAGGGAGTAGAAGAGTCCTTTGATTTAAAATTAAAAACCAAAAATCAGTTTGAAGATTGTGTGAATTTATTTTGGGATGGGGAATTTGAAAAAGCAAGGGAAGGGTTTCGTGCAGTTTATGAAATCGATCCTTCTGACAAAGCAGCCAAATTGTATTTGGATCGAACGGAAGTTTATGCCCAAAATGGTCCACCACCCGGGTTTGGGAGGGGGTTTTTGGCATAAAAAAGACATAGATTCGCCCCGGTTCTTGAAAAAGTTCTTGAACTTCCTCTCTAAATGAACGAGAGTCAGTAATACGGAGATTCCCATGACCCAAGCTACTCTCACACAAACCTCTAATTCAGGAAAGGCTGTGATCCAAACAAAAAGTTTTACTCCCTCTGACATTGATCGTATTTTCCAAGCACAAAAGAAAAAAGCATTGGAACTTCGTTTATCCAATTTCAAAACTCGAATCCTCAAATTAAAAAAACTAAAAAACGCAGTCCTCAAATACCAAAAAGAAATCCAAACGGCGCTACATTCCGATTTTAGAAAATCTGCAGGCGAAGTGGACATCACTGAAATTTTGCCAACCATCGCAGAAATCAATGATGCCATCCGCCATGTAAAACATTGGATGCGCCCTAAAAATGTGATGACACCGCCAACTTTACTGGGAGCCACTAGCCGTATCGTTTATGAACCAAAAGGTGTTTGTCTAATCATTGCCCCTTGGAATTATCCCTTCCACCTTGCCATTGCACCACTAGCTGCAGCGATTGCTGCTGGTAACACGATCATGTTGAAACCTTCTGAATTTACACCTCATACAGCTGATGTCATGAAAGCAATGTTAAGTGAAATTTTTGCAGAAGATGAAGTCGCTGTTTTTGAAGGTGATGTTGCTGTGGCAACTGCATTACTTGAAGTGCCTTTCGATCATATCTTTTTTACGGGTTCTACTCCTGTGGGTAAAATTGTGATGGCTGCGGCTGCAAAACATCTTACAAGCGTAACGCTCGAATTAGGTGGTAAATCTCCTTCGATAGTTGCAGAAGATGCTGATTTAAAAGTAGCAGCAGAAAGGATTATGTGGGGAAAATTTTTAAACGCAGGTCAGACCTGTGTGGCTCCTGATTATCTTTTGATTCCAGAATCAAAAGTCGAAGAATTTGTAAAAAATGCTAAAGAAACAACAGAAAGTTTTTTTAAGTCCAAACCTGAAAATTTTACGGCAAGTCCTGACTTTTGCCGTATCGTGAATGCAAAAAACTTTGGAAGAGTTTCTTCCTATATGGAAGACGCAGTTAAAAAAGGTGCAAAAATTGCTTACGGTGGAGAGGTAAGAAGTTCGGATAATTTTATTTCACCAACCATCTTAACAAATGTGACTTTGGATGCTCGCATTATGGAAGATGAAATTTTTGGACCACTGCTTCCTATCATCACTTACAAAACTTTAGATGAAGCCATTCAAATCATCAATGAGAGACCGAAACCACTTGCGTTGTATATTTTTACTAAAAAAAGAAGTACTTCCAGGTATGTTCTCAAAAGAACAAGTTCAGGTGGAGCTGTCATTAACGACGTGATCCTACATTTGGTGAATTCAAATCTTCCATTTGGTGGAGTGAATCATTCTGGTCACGGTAGTTACCATGGAAATTTTGGATTTAAAACTTTTTCACATGAAAGATCGGTTTTACAAACTCCTAAGGCATCCATTGCTAAATTGATGTATCCACCTTACTCTGGTTTTGTGAGATTAATGGTGAAATTAACTACCAAATTCTTCGTTTAGTCCAATTTCGCTTAATGAAGATACACTCCTAGGAAAACTTCGGGAGTGTATCTATCATATTTACTACAGAATATTGATTCTTGATTCCCATCCTAAAATCGATATACTCGCTTTTTAGAAACTACTGATAAATATCAATTCCTCAAATGATTCTAATTCCGTGACACTGACTGAGTGAATATTTTTGTGGAAATATGCAGAAGGATTTTTCCGCGCATTTAGATTCCTTACGAATCACTTGGTTAAGTGAACCTTTCCACCTTGGAATTCCTATTATTGATCTACAACACGTGTGGTTGGTACATATCATTTTAGAGTTAGAAGAAACCATAGTCGAATCCGAAAAAGAAGGTTCTGATGTGGATGTTCATTCTTCATTTCGAAAGGCACTGGATTATGTATCAGAACATTTTGCATTAGAAGAAGATATTCTCGAACATTTCAACTATCCAGAATTTTCTGAACATGTTAGTAGCCATCGCAAATTTGTTGAAAGGTTAACTGAAAAATACTACCAAGCAAAGGATAGTCAAATGGCTGCTTTGGGAATCCTCCAAATTTTAAAAAAATGGTTGTTCCAACATATTTTACATGATGATACCGATTACGCTGATTTTTTTAAGGCAAGTGCCGTTGATCTAAAATCCTATTGTAATGAAATTTTAAAATCAGGTAAATATCCAATTTCAAAGGAGCAACTTTTGATTTATCAGAATATTGTGCAAGTGGATACAACTCATATCACTCTCCATGAACAATCTATTGATATTATTCAGGAAATTAGAAATATTTGGAAAACATATAATCTTGCAACTGGAATTCCTATTATCGATTTACAACATATTTGGCTTTTAAAGATGATAGTTGAATTAGACAACTCATTAAAGTTAGGTGATGGTTCTAGTGAAACTTTCCAGAAAGTGATTACTTCTGCAATCGAATACACAAAGGATCATTTTGGTGTGGAAGATAAAATTATGAGATACTTTCGGTATACGGATGTTGTCCAACATATGAATCAGCACAAACGTTTTATTGACTTTATTAAAACAAGAAACGATGAATTTAAGTTAGGACACCCCCGTGCTGGACTTCATTTGGTCCAAGACCTCCGCAATTGGCTTTTGTCACATATTGCCCTTGAGGATAAAAAAATTGGGATCGCCTTTGAGGCCCGTGTCCGTGAACTTTCTGAGTTTACAAAAAAACTCCACCAAACTGGCGAAATCAGCATCTCTCGAGAGCAAAAAAACCTATATAAACTTGTAATGCAATCGGCACCCGACCCTCTCGATTGATTTCCGTCGGAAATTGAATTGCCAGTCTGATTTTCCGGGAAAATCCTGTTTTCAAACCCATGGAATACGAAGTCATCATCGGTCTGGAAGTCCACGTCCAGCTCAATACTCTATCTAAAATATTTTCTACAGCTACAAACGAATTTGGCGGTAGCCCCAATACCCATATTTCCACACTTTGTGTGGCTCTCCCTGGCACATTGCCAGTGTTAAATGAAGTGGTTTTGGAAAAGGCAGTTCGTGCTGGAGTGGCACTTGGCTGCGAAATCACAAGGTTTACAAAGTTTGATCGCAAAAATTATTTTTACCCAGATTTACCAAAAGGGTATCAGATTTCTCAGTTTGATAAACCTTATGCCACCCAAGGTGGAATCCATATTAAACTAAAAGGGGAAACAGAAGAAAAATTCATTCCTCTTACAAGAATTCATATGGAAGAGGATGCGGGAAAACTAATCCATTCCCATGATCCTTCCATTAACCGTTCTTATGTGGATTATAATCGTGCGGGAACACCTCTGATCGAAATCGTATCAGAACCAGACTTACGTTCTTCTGATGAAGCGTATGTTTATTTAAACGAACTTAAAACAATTTTACGATACATTCAGGTTTCTGATTGTAACATGGAAGAAGGATCGCTACGTTGTGATGCTAACGTTTCCATTCGACCTAAAGGTGAAAAAGGATTTCGTACTCGAGTAGAAATCAAAAACTTAAACTCCTTTAAGGCCGTAAAACAAGCGATAGACTATGAAATTGAATGGCAAAAAGATGTTTATTCCCGTGGGGAGTCTTTTCGCCAAATGACAAAACTTTGGGATGCCACTTTACTTAAAACCATTCCAATGCGTTCTAAAGAAATGAGTCATGATTATCGTTATTTTCCAGAACCTGATCTTCCTACAATTCAAATTGCTGATTCTTTTATTGAAGAGATTCGTAAATCTTTGCCAGAGCTTCCTAGACAAAAAAAGGAAAGATACAAAACAGATCTTGGACTTCCTGATTACGATGCAGAAGTATTAACGAGCGAACGTGAGATTGCCGAATACTTTGAACAAGCACTTCTTGTTTCCGAAGATGCAAAAAAAACATCCAACTGGGTAAAAGATGAAATCCTTGGAATCGTAAATAAAGAAAATATTTCCATTCAAGAGTTTGCCATCGATCCATTACGAATTGGTAAACTTGTAAAACTCATTAACTCAGGTGAGATCACAGGAAAAATTGCAAAAACAATCTTTGAAGATATGTTAACATCCAAAGACCAACCTGAAGCCATTGTTGAAGCTAAAGGTTTAAAAGTGGTTCGTGATGACAAAGCATTGGAAGAAATTGTCATTCGTGTGATTGAAGCACAACCGGAATCAGTAGAAGGTTGGAAAAACGGAAAAGATCGAGTTCTCGGTGCCATTGTTGGCGGAGTTATGAAAGAAACCAAAGGAAAAGCTGATCCAAAACTTGTGAACGAACTGATTCTTGCAAAACTTGGCCCGTTAGGCGAGAAAAAGAAAGTTTAATCTATCTTTACTTTGTGGACGGATC
This sequence comes from Leptospira harrisiae, assembly GCF_002811945.1. NCBI lineage: Bacteria > Pseudomonadati > Spirochaetota > Leptospiria > Leptospirales > Leptospiraceae > Leptospira > Leptospira harrisiae. Next base: position 51,053 of record NZ_NPDX01000007.1, read on the forward strand.
CAAAGTCCACAGGTGATTTGAAAGCTTCTGCGTAAGGGGTGCCGTTCTGTTTGCAAAGGACGGCTCGGATGGGACCTGAGTGGCAAACAACAATCAGTGAGTTTAAGGATTTGCTGTTTGTTTTTTCCCAATCCATTCTTAAAGACCCATCTGTTTTCCAATCATTGATAAAAGAATCCACTCTACGGATAAGATCAGTAAAAGCTTCCCCACCAGGTGTTTTTGCATTAACAAAGTCTTTCATCCAAGGAATGGTTTCTTTTCTAGGAATTTCTTCCCAAAGTTTTCCATCCCATTCTCCAAAATTCATTTCCCACAAACGTTCGTCAGTTGGTATTTCGGAATGATCAACTTTTGATACATTAAATTTGGATAATAAAGCGGAGGATAATTTGAGTGCCCTCGGTGCTGGACTCGAAAGGAAAAAATCAAAGGTGGATGGCAAATAAGAAAATGTTGAGTCTGCCGTATCTTCTACTGGATATTTGAGAGGAAAGTCAGTACGACCATAACAAGTTCCTTTTGGAGCTATGGTTTCAGGATGGCGAATTAAATAGAGGTCCATACAAATACTCCAGAAATCCAAAGACAAGTTTCGACCACTTGTTGGACGGCTCCCAAACAATCTCCAGTAAACCCACCAATCCAACGTTTCATTAGTGAATACATATAAAATAAACTGGGAATGATACAAACCAAACTAAATAAATATTTTGGATAAAGGTAGGAAAGAAAAAGAAATGGAACTAAACCTGCAAGGCTTGCAAAGAATGTTTGAGGCCAAGTAATTTCTTTGGCCATTGGTTTTGCATAACCTTCTTCTTTGGCATAGGGGAGGAGTTTCATCATCAAAACAGAAAAAAAGCGACTAAGGCTATGCGCAGAAACAAAATACAACCAAATTAGTATTAGTTGGTCAATTTTATCAATTGAAAATTGGTTCCAATAGATTCTCATATCTTGTAGGGATTCCCATGCACCTAAAATTTTTAATACGAGTAAAAGAGAAATTCCTGCTGCGCCAAAACTACCGACCCGGCTATCTTTCATAATCCGAAGGATGTCTTCTCTTTTCCAACCTCCGCCAATCCCATCACAAAAATCAGAAAATCCATCTTCGTGAAAGGCTCCTGTTAAGATTAACAAAAATCCCAGCGAAATTACAAATGCGATCCCTACCCCAAAGAACATTTGAAAAAGAATAAAAATCATCCATTGTAAAGATCCCAGTAAGATCCCAACAAAAGGAGAATATTTAATCGATTTGTGTAACCACTCTTCCTTAAAACCAATCCAATTAGGTGAAGGTATTCTTGAAAGAAACGACAAACAAACAAAGAATAGGCGAACTTCTGTTAGAATTAGATGCATCAATTTTCTATTTAGAATCCGTATTACTAACACCAGCATCTGCAAAGGATGCCATTTCATTTAGAAATTTTACACTGAGTTCAATGAGAGGATAAGCTGCAAGTGCACCACTTCCTTCACCTAACCGTAAATTGAGCCGAAGTAAAGGTTTTATTTTCCAATGTTCCAATACAACTGTATGGCCTTCTTCTTCTGATAGATGTGAAAAAATGGCGTAACTTTTTACGGTAGGATTGAGCGCGAATGCTATGGCAAAAGCAGCTGTTGTAATGAATCCATCCACTACAAAAGCTTTTCTCTGTGCTGCAGCGCCAATCATAGCACCCGCCATCATACCAATTTCAAATCCACCAAATTCAGACAAAACTTCTAGCGGGTCTTTTATTTTTCCAGTTCTTTGAAAAGCTTCTGAAAGAATTTTGAATTTGATATCCTTTGCAGAGTTAGTAAGTCCAGTCCCTCGTCCCACAAGTTGGTTTAATGGAATTTCTGTTAGTTGAGATAAAACTAAAGATGCAGAAGAGGTATTCCCAATTCCCATCTCACCAAATAAAAATATATTTGTTGATTCGTATCTTTTTTCTGAGAGAAGTTCAATCCCACTAATGATGGTTTCTTTTGCCTCATTGAGTGACATAGCCGACTGTTTTAAAAAGTTGGAAGTACCTTTTCTGATTTTTCTTTGGATGGGTTTTGGAGAATGATCATCCCAATCATGGTCTACTCCCGAATCTACCACTTCCACTTCGATATAGCTGTGTTTGGCGAAGACATTCGCGCAAGCCCCACCTGATAAAAAATTTAAAACCATCTGCCAAGTGACATCCTTGGGATACAAAGAAACCGGTTCTTCCGTTATGCCATGGTCACCTGCAAAAAGAATGAGTTTCGGGTGATTTAAACTTGGGGTAAGGGTATTTTGGATTTCAGCCAATTGCAAGGCAATTGCCTCCAAATCACCCAACGAACCCACAGGTTTGGTTTTGTTGTCTATTTTATTGCGGATTGAATCTCGCAAAACATCGGTTACGGGAGAAATGGAAGGTAGGGAAAATGGTGACATAAACAAAACCAGTCTAAAAGGGTCTGTATCCGCTTCCATCGTTTTTGGACTTGGAAGGGACGGGGAGGTTTGGGAATTGGCAATTTGGACCGAAAAAAATCCGAAATTCTGACCTTGGGGCGCTTTACGTAGGAAGCCGTCGGAGTTACTATGTCACCAAGCCATGGAAGATTTTGCCCACTTACATTTACATACTACCTATTCCATGCTCGATGGAGCCATACGAATCAGCGATCTGATGAAGCGTGTGAAGGAACTTGGTATGAGTTCTGTCGCCATCACCGACCACGGAAACATGTATGGGGCCATTGAATTTTACAAAGAGGCTGTCAAACATGATGTTAAACCCATCATTGGATGTGAGTTTTATGTAACTCCATCTCGCAGTGCTGAAACGGAACTAGATGAGATTGCCGATGGTGGTGCATATCATATCATCTTACTTTGTAAAAACGAAATTGGTTATCGAAATATCATCAAACTGGCTAGTCGTTCCTTTACAGAAGGATTTTATCGCAAACCAAGGATCGATTATGATTTATTAGAACGACATAGTGAAGGCCTCGTTTGTTTGACTGCTTGTCTTGCGGGAGAAGTCAACCGTAAGATATTAGAAGGCAAAGAAGACAAAGCATATGCGTTAGCTGGTCGGTTACATGAAATTTTTCGCAAAGAAGATTTTTATTTAGAAATCCAAGACCATGGAATTCCAGAACAACGAACTGTTGCCGAAGCGGTGATGGGATTTTCCAAACGAACAGGCATACCTCTTGTGCTTACAAACGATTCGCACTTTTTAACAAAAGATGATCGTGAAGCGCAAGATATCTTACTTCGAATCGGTATGCGTAAAAATATCGATGATGAAATGCGATTTGGTTTCAATGATAACTTCTATGTAAAGTCTCCCGCAGAAATGATGGGTATCTTTCCCGATCATAAGGATGCATTTTATAATACCTTAGCCATTCGAGATAAATGTTCTCTTAACTTTCAATTTGGAAATCCATTACTCCCTCCTTTTGAAGTACCTGCTGGTTTTGATACCGATAGTTATTTGGAAAAATTGGTTTGGGAAGGTATCCAAGAAAAATACCAAGAGATCACTCCCGTTGTGCGAGAAAGAACAGAATATGAAATGCAAACCATTCGAAATATGCATTTTGCTGGTTACTTTCTTATCGTTCAAGATTATATTAATTTTGCAAGACGAGCAGGAATTCCAGTAGGGCCTGGGCGTGGTTCTGCTGCAGGATCCATCATTGCTTTTGCACTTGGAATCACCAATGTAGACCCTATTCGTTATAACCTACTTTTTGAAAGGTTTCTCAATCCCGACAGAAAGGATATGCCCGATATTGATACGGATTTCTGTGTGGAAAGGCGAGAAGAAGTAATCAATTACATTAAACACCGGTATGGTGAAAACCGAGTAGGGCAAATCATTACCTTTGGATCGTTAGCGGCAAAGGCTGCTATTAAAGATGTTGCTCGTGTATTCAATGTTCCTTTTTCAGAAGTAAATGAGATGAGTAAACTCTTCCCAAAAAAATTGGGAATTACCATCCAGGAAGCTGTTGATACATCGAAAGACCTTCGTGACATTGCGGAAAAATCTGATTTAAACAAAAAAGTTTTTTATATTGCTCAGAAATTAGAGGGTAACTACCGTCAGGTGGGAAGGCATGCTGCCGGTGTTGTTATTGCACCAACGGCTCTGGAAGAAATTGTTCCTTTATCTACGGTTAGTGAACCAGGTAGGGATGGTCGTTCCATAGTTACTCAGTACGACAAAAATATGTCGGAACAGGTAGGGCTAATCAAGATGGATATCTTAGGTTTAAAAAACTTAACGACCATCCATCATGCCACCAAACTCATTGAAAAACGTCATGGAGTGTTGCTTGATTTAGATAAAATTCCTTTGGATGATCCGGCCACATTTAGTTTGTTACGTAAAGCAAATGTCCTTGGGATATTCCAGTTAGATTCTTCTTCCGGAATTCGTGACCTTTTTGCAAAAGCGCAAGTGCAAAAATTTGAAGAAATTGCCGCCTTACTTGCATTATATCGACCTGGTCCGATGGGATCGGGAATGTTGGATGATTATTTAGATCGTAAAAACGGGAAAAAGAAAGTTATATTCCCACATGAAAGTTTGGCAGAAGTTTTGGGTGAAACCTACGGAGTTGTTGTTTACCAAGAACAGGTGATGGGTATTTCGCGGATTATGGGTGGATTCTCTGTGGGTGACTCGGATGTTCTTCGTAAGGCGATGGCCAAAAAAGACAAATCGAAACTTCCAGCATTGAAAGAAAAGTTTGTGAAAGGTGCGATCGAAAAAAAGATCAACGAAAAACTTGCCATAGAACTTTTTGAACAGTTAGAAAAATTTGGTGAGTATGGTTTTAATAAATCTCACTCAGTAGCCTATGCCTTTGTCACTTACCAAACTGCATTTTTAAAAGCCAACTACTCCATTGAATACTTGACTGCTCTTTTATCTGGAGATCATTCAAAAATCACTGATGTTGTGAAATACATCAATAATGCAAAAGAAATGGGAATTCGTATTTTAGGTCCTGATGTCAAAGAATCAGGTATTTCTTTCGAAATTACCGACGATAAAACAGTAAGATTCGGTCTTTCCTCTATCAAAGGTGTCGGAGAACTCGCTGCTGAAAATATTATCGCCAATCGAAATTCTATTGGCGGATATAAACAGTTAGGTGACTTCACTAAAAAATTGGATACTAGACTTGCTAACAAAAAAGTTTTAGAGTCTCTCGCACAAGGGGGAGCCTTTGATTCTTTTGGATATACAAGAAAAACGATCTTTGAATCTACCGATATGATTCTAAGTTACGCTAACAAAAAACAGGCGGAAGAAAAAGAAGGCCAGTTTTCTTTGTTTGGCGGTGCAAACGGTGGTGCGGAAGAAAACCTCAACTTACCAAAAGACGGAATTGAATGGAATGGGGATGATTTACTTAAAAGAGAAAAAGAAACCACAGGACTATATCTTTCTGGACACCCTCTTGATAAATTTACTGAACAATTAAAAACATTAAAACCTACAACTATCGAAAACTTAGAAGAGGTTCGCCCCAAATCTAAAGTAGAAATTGCCGGTGTTCTTTCCAAAAAAGTAGTCAAACTCACAAAGAAAAAAGAAGAGTTTGTGAACTTCATGTTGGAAGACCAAACAGGGGAAATTGAATGTGTTGCTTTCCCAAAAACTTATGCAGAATTCAAACACCTATTTACGGAAGACAATACTGTTTTCATCAGAGGAATTTTAGAACGACTTGATGCAGACGAATCGGAGTTAAAGGGCCAAATTATTGTCAATAAACTCGAAGAATTAAATTCAGTTACCATTGAAAAGAAAATGGAAAAAACGCTCCATCTAACAATTAACATGATGGAAGAAAAAAATAGAGATGTGATTTTAAAATTACAAGACATCCTCTCTGTTCATCGCGGGGCTTCTTCAGTATTTTTCCATTTGGTTGGAAATGGTGATGAAAAAAAAGTAATTCGTGCACATGATCATTTTTCTATCGAAATTACTTCTGATCTGATGAAGATGTTAACGGATATTTTGGGAAAAGGTACAGTTCGTTATACCGTTGGCGAAGAAGTAAGAGTATACGGATAAAATTTTGTGGCGACTGGTTCAATATCCTTAAACCTTCTTTTTGAGTTTCTTTGGATGGGTTCTGGATCAGTTTTTTGTTTGATCTGGTCTCTCTCAAATTTAATTAGAAACAGAAATATCTCTGGGTTTGTCTGGTCTTTTGTTTTATTTTCAACAGGTCTTTGGTTACTCACTGGTGCTTTTATGTTCACTGGGTTTTACAGATACCTTCCTTCCATAGCATTAATTCACATCCCATTTGTATTTCTTTCCGCAACCTTACTTTATTTATACTTAGAATATTTGTTTTTGGAAAAATTAATCCAAATTAAAATTTATCATTTTATTCCCGCATTTGTATCCGTAGTTTTTTTGATTCCATTTTATTTTGATTCAGATGCGGAACAATTAGAGATATTGGAACAAATGTCAAAAACGGAATATGGTTCCGTAATCGTAGGAATGAACTTTGGAATTAAAATTTCTATCTTACTTTCGGTTGGTTTATTTCTCCTGAAAGAATGGATACCGAATGTAAGGTTGTCTGTTTTTTTTACAAAAAAAGCAATTTATTCTCTTATCTTCATTCTTTTGATTTGGGTTGATTTATTACTTGGAAGTATTGGATTTACATTTCAAATTCCTTTTTTTCGTAAACTCAGTGCCTATCTTTTGCCTGTCCTAATGTACTTTTATTTTTTCACTCGAGAACTTTGGGCACCGTTTGTTTCAGATGTTCGTGATAGTATCCAAAGGAACAAATATGAAAAATCTAAATTGGTTTCGGTTCAATTAGAAACCATCGATCAAAGTTTGTATGAACTAATGCGAGAAAAAGTATTCTGTGATGAAGACCTAAGTCTTTCTAAACTGGCAGAGATGGCAGAAGTCAAACCTGGCCAACTTTCTGAATATTTTCATAAGCGGTATGGGTTTGGATTTTATCAATACATCAATCAATATAGGATCGATGAAGCAAAACGTTTATTATTGGAATCGGAAGAGAGATCGATCCTTTCGATTGCTGATGCTGTTGGTTTCAATTCAAAATCAACATTCAATCGTGTATTTTTAGAATCTGTTGGGTTCACACCGACAGAGTATCGTAAACAATCAAAACCAAACTAAAACTATTTATTTTCAAAGTCTCAAAGAATTCCCCAAGACGACAAAACTAAAAATCTCAATTAAAATGGTCTTCTTAAAGAGGAAATTCCATGCGGACCATGATAGATTTTTATTTAAACCTTCCGGTAAAATTCGGTAACAAAAATGCTTTTGCAACTCGGATGGGTACCGGTGTTTATCAGTTTAAAACTTATAATCACCTTCTAAACGATGCAAAGGATTTGGCATTTGGTTTGAAAGGTAGTTTATCCGAAAGAGATAAAGTCGCTATTTTTGCAGACAATGCATACGAATGGATACAAACAAGTATCGCAGTTACACTGCTCGGAGCTGTGGATGTTCCCAGAGCTTCCGATGTTACTGATCATGATATTTTGTACATTCTAAACCATTCTGAATCGAAGATACTTTTTGTCGAAAACGATGCTGTCTTTAAAAAGGTGATTCGGTTGGAAGCTGAATTGGAATTTTTAAAAGAAATTGTAATCATTTATCCTCCCAAAGAGGGAAATAAAGAAATGAGCTCAAGAAAAATGAAAATATCCACCTTGCAGGAGCTAGTTGCCAAAGGGAAAGAACTTCGTAAAGTTGATCCATCTGATTCAGTTTTTCTAAATTCAACAATCAAAGTATCTGATTTGTTTACTATGATTTACACTTCGGGTACTACCGGTACACCAAAAGGTGTTATGTTAACACAGAAAAATATTCTTTTCCAACTACAGAATCTCCCGATTCGTTTGCAAAAAGGAGACAGAACTTTATCAATTTTACCAATTTGGCATATCTTCGAAAGAATTTTTGAAATCTTTAGTTTGTATTATGGAGCCTGCACTTATTATAGCAGTGTTCGTACTTTGAAAGAAGATTTACGTTTTGTAAAACCTCATTTTATGGCTTCAGCCCCAAGACTTTGGGAAAGTATTTATTCAGGAATTTTAGGAACCCTCGCTAAATCATCTCCAGTAAAACAAAAAATGTTTCACATTGCTATGTTCTTTGCGAAAAGATTTTTTATTTCGAGACAAGTGATTACCGGAAATGTTTTGGACATCCATCCAGTAGTTTTTTGGAAACAATCCATTCGTTTTCTTTATCACCTCTACCGGTTTTTTCTAGTGAGTGTACCACATTTCATTTTTGATTTTTTAGTTTTATCTAAAATTCGAAAGGCAACTGGTGGAGAACTTCGTGGTTCTTGTTCTGGTGGGGGAGCGCTTCCATACCATGTGGATGAATTTTTTAATACCATTGGCATTCCAGTTTTGGAAGGGTATGGAATGACAGAAACGGCACCTGTACTTGCTATGCGAACCTTTGAAGAAATCATTCCAGGTTCTGTAGGAAAGATTTTTCCAAAAACTAATTTAAGATTAGTGGATCTTCATACGGGAGAGATTTTTTTAGATACAGAAGTTGGGAAATTTGTATTTGGAAGAAAAGGTGAAATCCATGTGAAGGGCAACCAGGTAATGGCAGGTTATTATAAAAATCCGGAAGCCACAAATAAGGTTTTGAACGATGGATGGCTAAATACTGGAGATTTGGGAATTTTCACTGCCAACCATAACTTACGAATTGTGGGACGTTCTAAAGAAACTATTGTTTTGTTAGGTGGTGAGAATGTGGAACCTGTCCCTATCGAATCAAAAATTTTAGAATCAGAATGGATTGACCAATGTATGGTTGTAGGGCAAGACCAAAAGTATTTGAGTGTTCTTGTATATCCGAATACCAATCGGTTTGAGGAACCTCTATCTGAGGAATTTTGGAAACAAAAAGAAGTGATTCAGAAAATTGAAACTGAAATCAAAGCAAAGGTGAATTCACAAACTGGATTTAAATCATTTGAGAGAGTAGTGGGTCTTGTGATTTTACCAAAACCATTTGAAGTAGGCGATGAACTGACTGCAAAACTTTCATTAAAAAGACATGTGATCACAGATAAATACAAATCAGAAATTGCTGCGTTGTATTCCAACAACTAATCCAAATAAATCTAAATTGTTAGTTTTCCATTTGGTGGAGGGCTTAATTCCCTCCACTAATTCTCGTTATGTTGATGCTGAAACTTCTTTCGGCGTTTTGACCGCTAAAGTCTTTTGTTTGGACTTTGATTATATTCTCACCGGCCTTAAGATTGAGAATTCCTACCAAATACCTATCTTTGAAAAACAATTCATCAAAATTATGTCCCTCTTTTGTTTTCCATTTCCCCTCTTCAAATCGTAAGGATTCGAAGTTTGCTTGTTTGTAAGTTTCGCCGTTAAAAAGGAATTTTACTTCTTTGATTCCTCTCCTTTGGCTATTTTTGATTCCACCATCAAGAATACTGACTGTGAGTGGGAATGCTTTGGACACATTGATATTGTCTCCGTCATTGAGGTTGGTGTAATTTTCACCTACATGGATGAAAAGATTGGCAATTTGAGGTGGCATAGTGTCTTCCACAGGAGGAAGGTAAGCGAGGGGATCAAGAAGAGTTTTCCCATAATCCTTTCCTAAAACAAAGTGTAGGTGGCCCCCGGTAGAATGCCCTGTATTCCCTGAGATTCCAATGGTATCACCTGCGGAGACCTGTTTGCCAGACCGAACTGTCTCATTCCTTGTTCCTCCCAAATGGTAGTAGCCGCTCACATAACCGTTTTTATGTGCAATCCAGACAATATTACCCGACCCACGTTCGTCTTCAAAAGGGTCGTCCTCCGCATAACGGGAGTATAGGATGAATCCCTGGCTCATACTTTTGACAGGTTGCAAAACGGAAGATATGTCTAATCCATTGTGAAAATGGTCTTTTCGCGACTCTCCAAAGGTACTTGTGATGAGACCAGGCAATTCCAAACCTTGGATGGGCCAAACAAATTCGGGTTTTATCGCGGAGACCGGTTCATCTGCTAAAATAAAACTTGCCAAGAGACTCAATACTACAACAATACTTCTCATGTTTAGAGAAGTCTCCTGGCAGGTTCCTTTTTAGGAAAGTAGATAATGAAACAGACTTCTTATACCAATGAAGAAATTTTAGAGATTGTCAAAGCCTGTGGTGCTGGAGACGAAAAGTCTCTCCAGACGTTTTTTGATATTTATTCTCAAGACATTTACAATTTTCCAATTCGTGTCTTTCACTTAAGTGAAGATGATGCCTCCGACTATTATATTTATGCATTTGAAAGGTTAAAAACCGGAAAACGTTTCAAAAGTTTTGTGGGTAAGTCTAGTTTCAAAACTTGGTTTTTCTCAGTACTTAGAAACTTACTGATTGATTGGCAACGCACGAAACGGGAAGTCAAAACCCAAACCATTTCGAAAGTCAATAAAGAAGGGAAAGAATACAGTACCATCGAAGACGAACCGGATAAAAGATCGGAAGCCTTGGCATTGGCAATCGATGTTTCTGACCAATTTCATTCCGTACTATCCACAATAAAAATTGAAAACCGGGTAGTATTCAAATTGTCCTTTGTTTATTACCTCCACCTAGATCCAGAAGAGGTTCGGTTTGTTGCTGAAAAAACCAATCGTTCCGAAGAGGAGATCCGTGTTGAGATTTTGCATCTCCGTGAAGAACTTTCTGGTCGCGAAGAAGAAAACTTAAAAATGGAAGATAAGATCACATCCCTGTATTTGAATATTCTGGATTTGAAAGAACAGAAAAAATCAAAGGCCCAAGGGGACTCTGTCGAAGCACAATATTATAAAGAACGTTTGGACCATGCTCTTGCGAAAAAGTACGAACAGAGGAAAAAACTAATCGAGAAAAAACAAAAAGGCCACTTTCTCGTCCGGACGCCCTATAGAGAGATTGCCAGAATCTTAGGGATTTCCGAAGGTGGAGTCAGTGTGACCTTGCTAAGAGTTCTCGAAAAAATGCAAAAAAAAATGCATTCGATGGCTGGAGAGGGCTAATTTCCTTCGTCATACTTTAAGAGAGTGGAGTTTGACATGGAAGATCAGGGTTTTAACGCAGAAGTACTGGAACAAGCTAGGGAATTATTTATCCGAGGAGAATTCCCGAGTGAGGGTGAGTTGCAAAATCATCCTGATTTACTCGACGCATTCTGGTTTTGCGAAGAGGCATTCTTTGCTAGTATGCGCCAAGAATTAGTGGAAAACCACCCGTTCGCAGAGTCTTGGGACCTTGCCAAAGCTGATCTGACAATGGGAAAAGCTGCTCTTCCACTTCCCGAATTTTTAAAAGAATACACTCGCAATAACCTTATCCTTCCTGAAAAAAAAGACAGTCTCATTGTTCGCCTCACACAAACAGGAGTTCGAGTGATCGATAGTCTTGTTGAAAGTTTACAAATCAAAGAGAGTTTTGAATTTGCACCTTCCATGCGTTCGGCATCTGCCGAGGTTCGTTCTGGCGAAGCGAACTCTGTTATCTTTGAGGAAACCACCAGCGAAAACCAAAAGTTCTACTACCAAATTGTAAAAGAAAACCAGGGAGAAGTTTATCTTTCTGTCAAAGCAGAGGGGACTCCTGCCTTCCAACAAGTCAACTTACGTCGGGACGGCCGGTTCATTCTTTCTAGTAAAATCAATTTAGAAGGCAGTGCTAGTTTTTCCGGGCTAGTCCCTGGTAGTTACACCATTGAGTTTGTAGGCCCCGGCCAATCAAAATCGTTTGACTTGTCTATCCTTGTTGGATAACTTCATGGGAGCATGCTCTCCCTAATCATTGATAGAGTTGGTAACGTAAATATCTTCAATGTCTTGGAGGATAATCTTCCAGTAGAGGAATCCCATATCCAATCTACGTTAGATGATGATTTAATTTTTGAATATTTGGGAGAGGTGGAAAGGTTAGTCCATGTTTCTCAATCGGTTCTTTCCAATCCAAACCAAATTCTCAATGCTGACATCCTTCAAGATTTAAAAGTTCTCGGTGAAACTTTTTACCAACAGTTTTTTCCTTCTTCCATTATTGAAAAATTAAAAAATACAACGAAACATAGCATTCATTTTAATATTGATCCAGCTCTTGCTCTCATTCCTTGGGAACTATTACATGATGGGGCTAGTTTTCTTTCTGATAAATTCAGAATAGGAAAAACAATTCGGGGAGGATTACATCGTCCCACACACCAGGAAAATCGTAAGATCAAGATGCTCATCATTGCAGATCCTACAGAAGATCTTCCACATGCCCAAAAAGAAGGTGAGGTTTTATTTTCCGTTCTTAGCCAAAAGGTTCCCACTCATTTGTTGGAACTTGAATTTATTGGTGGCAAACAAGTCACCAAACTAAAGTTACTATCTCTAATTAAAGACAAACATATCATACATTATTCAGGACATCTTCACTTTTCTGATGATTCATTGGAAAATGGTTGGTTGTTGTCAGATGGAAAGGTACTAAAAGCCCGCGAAATCAAATCAACGGGAATTGATACAGATCTTGTATTTTCTAATTCTTGTATGTCAGCTAAGGCTGCTGGTAAAAAATTAAATCCAAATATTTTAAATCAGTATGCAGGCGCCTTTTTGACTGCAGGAATCAAAACTTTTGTTGGAACCAATTGGGAAATTTTAGACAACGAAAGAACAATTGATTTTACAGTTCGATTTTATACTTTTTTATTTTCTGATAAATCTGTGGGTGAGTCGTTATACTTATCCAAAGAGTTTGCAAGACGAAATTATCATGCTAATGACTTAACTTGGGCAAACTATTCATTATATGGAAATCCTGATTTTTCATTATTTGTAAAAGATAGAAGAAATTTTCATTCTGCAAAAATTCTAAATCCAACTTCAGTAATCGAATTTTACCCCACTCCTATTGCAGTTGCTTATTCAAAGTTAATCAAATCCAACAAGGCAAAATCCATCGACAAAAGTAATTTAATCAATTTGATTAAATTGTTTGAAGCAATCAGTCAAGTTGTTGGAATGATGGTTTTCAGTGATCATGCAGCTCATGCAATGAACAAATCAATCCCGAATAACCCGGATGATGCGGTATCACTTCGTAAGTGGTGGGAACTAGTATATGGATGTGTTTGGGATTTTCAAAAACTTAAAATTTCAAGTATATTAGAAGCTGCTTTACCTGTTTTACACGAACAAAAAGAAACCATTTTTAAAATGGTTGGATGGATGGAATCTTGGGAACAGGATGAGGTGAAAGAAGAAGAAATAGAATCTTACCAAATCATTATGCAGTTCTTTTTGGAAAACATGTTACTCGAATTTTCAGAATTGGAGAAAGTGAGTGTTCTTTTGGTATCTGAAAATCATAATCCACATTTTTATTTTAAAGGGATCAAACCTGCCTATTTATATCCGTCTTCTCCAGGTTCAAAAGATAAATTACAAGAACAACTATCGAAACACAAAGGAAATCTTGTGTTAGTTCATGAAAATCGTAAGATTGTAATTCCTTTTCCAACATATTTTAAGGAACGCAAAGAAACGGGAGATTTAGAGTTGGTGTTTAATGGTCTCATTCCTTTTGCTCCAGGAGCTAAGCAGAGTTGAGTTTATGCCATCCAGATTTAGGTAACGTATCATGCGGTGCCTGTTGTGGCTTATTTAATTTAAAATTATCTCCTAAAGAATTTAAATCTTTATTAACTGAACGAACTTCAGAATTTCAGTCCACAGTCAATTTTGAAGTTAGGCATAGTTTTCCTATTTATCGTAAAGATAGAGAAACTAAAGAAACACAGATTCCTAAAAAAGATGAGATGACTTATAACTGTCCTTTTTTGGGATATGTTGATGCCACCAAACAACGAATTGGTTGTATGATCCATCCGATTTTTACAGGGGATCCCAAAAGCCAAAATTTTTCTTTTTATGGTGCTTCCATTTGCCAAGCTTATGATTGTAAAAACAAAGAAAGTGTATTGGCAGATTTATGGGAAACTCTCTTTGTAGAAATTGCAAAAGATTCTGTGGAGTTTTCCTTTTTAGCCGCAGATCATATATTTGTTAACGCCCTAGAAAAACTCTTTACTCATTTTGAAATCAGTATGGATCGAATGTTTCAGGAATTCCGTTTGGAGTTGGTTGATATATTCCGAACAAAACTTTTAACTTCAGCAGCGAAAAATTTCACTTCGTTTGAAATCAATTATGAAAGTTTTTCCGACTTAAACGCTTTGGAAATTTATTTTGTAAATGAATTGGGTGAGTATTGGAAAGAATGGAAAGAAATATTCATAAAAAAAATCCCGGATAGAGGTAAAGTATCCGGGTTTTAATTAAAATGAATTTTGATTAAGCTTTAGATGTAACAGTTGCTACTTTCGCTTTAGTTTCAGCAACAACAGTGTTTGCTTTTCCGATGATTGTTTCAACTTGAGAAATTCCTTCTTGAAGGTATTTTCTAAGATTTACAGAAACTTCGCTTTGGTCTTGTGCACCTTTTGCAGCTAAAGATTGAAATCCAGTGTTGATGTTAGAGAAAGCTTTTTCAGCCTCTACTTTTGCTGTGTTCACTGCGCCTAGGATGAAGTTTAATCCGTCTTTTACTTGTTGTTCCATTTTCATTTTCCTTTTTTCGGTATTGTTTTGTGCATTGCACCACTCCTTTTTGTGCGCTGCACAGGAATCTGTCAACCTGTTTTTGTATTTTTTTTCTGCATCGCACCAAAAAAATGGATCGATGACTCATCCGGAATTTTTACCGATCCAATGGAAATCCACCCATTTGGAACTTCTCGACCAACGAATCTTACCTGGAAAAAAAGAATTTTTAAAAATAGTGTCTGTAGAAGAAACCATTTCGGCCATTCGTGAAATGGCTGTTAGGGGAGCACCTGCCATTGCCATCACAGGAGTTTTTGGTCTTACCTTAGGGGCGAAGTCGCGGTCGGGAATGGCAACCACAAAAGAAATTGAAACCTTACTGTCTTCTGTTTTGGAATCTCGCCCTACTGCAGTCAATTTGAGTTATGCAATTCGTGAAGCAAAAAATCGCGTTCAGGGAATCAATGATTGGGGTTTAATATCAGAAACATGGGAATCATATGCGGAAGAGATGGTGGAGCTTGATTTAGCCGCCAATAAAGCGTTAGGTGGAAATGGACTTTCTCTTTTTAATCAAAACCAAACTGAATTTCACATCATCACTCATTGTAATACGGGAGCATTAGCAACCGCAGGCCATGGTACTGCTCTTGGGGTCATTCGAAGTTTACGGGATGCAGGGAAAAAGGTTGTTGTATATGCAGATGAAACAAGGCCTTTTTTACAAGGTTCTAGACTCACCGCATTTGAAATGATGGAAGAAGGCATCGAATGTTATATCATTACTGACGGAATGTCTGGTTGGCTTATGAATCATAGAAAAATCGATGCAGTAATTGTTGGTTGTGACCGTGTCGCTGCCAATGGAGACACAGCAAACAAAATCGGAACATACAATTTAGGGATAGTCGCAAAGGAACATGGAGTCCCTTTTTATGTCTGTGCCACAAAAGATAGTTTTGATTTGAATTTGAAAACAGGGGATGAAATTCCCATCGAAATGCGAAAAGAAACAGAAGTGACACAATTTGATTTTTTAAAAACTGAGGATGGAAAGTATTTATTTCCTGAAGGGAAAACTTCACCGATCGGTGCAAGGGCCCTCAATCCTTCTTTTGATGTAACAAAAGCTCACTTAATCAAAAACTTCATCACAGAATTTGGATGTTTTGTACCAGAGGAGATTTCGGTTCGTCTAAAGACTGTATGACGGAAAAAGTAATTTTAGGTGGTGGGTGTTTTTGGTGTACAGAAGCGGTGTATCTTAGGATTCCCGGAGTAATTTCTGTAAGATCTGGATACGCCGGTGGGTCGACTCCCAATCCAACCTATAAAGAAATTTGTACGGGAACTACGGGTCATGCAGAGGTCATAGAAATAGAATTTGACCCAGAGATTATATCCTACTCAAAAATTTTAGAAGTTTTTTGGGCCTCTCACGATCCTACAACACTCAATCGCCAAGGGAATGATGTGGGTACACAGTATAGGTCCGTTATATTTTATTTGAATGAAAATCAAAAAGAATTAGCAGTAGAGTCGAAACGAAAACATGCATTTCTTTTTCCTGATCCCATTGTGACAGAAATTACACCAGCACCAGAATTTTATCCTGCTGAAGATTATCACCAAGATTATTTCACGCTGAATCCGCAGAATCCATACTGCCACTATGTGATTTTTCCCAAGTTAAAAAAATTGGGATTAAAGCTGTAATCGCTATTAGGTTATTTTCCTTTGAAAGCAGTTAACATAGCTTTTTCTTGATTTGGGAAAAAGTTCATCACAAATGCAGTTTGTGCTTTTGTGATTTTTTCCACTTGTCGTCGGTATTTGATAACTGCACCAATATGAGCTGTGTTACGGACAACAACTTTCACATTGTCTTGGTTATAACGCGCACCTTTTAGTTCTTCAATTTTTGACTTTAATAATTCAACCGTTTTACTTTTTTTCTGATAAGCATCAAAGATTTCTTTGAACTTTTCTTTTCTCGCATCATCTAATTTGCCGCGAGATCTTTGCACTACTTCTTTAATTTTTTGAATTTCAGGAACCAGTGCTTCTAACTCTCTTTCAAATTCGGCAAGTCGAGCACTACCTTCGGTCAATAATCTATCGTTTCTAAAGTGAAATCCCACTTCGACAACTGTATCCATTTGGGCAGTGGAACCCAATGATGACACTGTAATTCCTTGGTAAGAAATGATATCAGATCCAATGATAGAAGAAGATTCACCTGTAAGGATTACGTTTCCTAAACAAAGGATTTTACTTCCTAAAATAAAATTCTCAACAATACAATCGCCATCAATTTCGAGATTTGCATTTTCAATGAACTTAGTACGTAAGTCCCCTTTGATTCGAATGACACCTTTGCCTTTGGCTTTCACTCCACCTTTGACTTCTAGGTCTTCACCCACAACAACGTCTGAAGATTCTACGTTTCCATCTAGGTACAAAGAACCTTGGCAATTGACAATGGCACCTTCTTCAATAGTTCCCTTCACACGAATGGTTCCTTCGAAGTTGATGTTTCCAGTTCCGAGTCCAATATTACTTTCAATATTTAATTCTGGAGATACAGTGAGAGAAGTGTCTGTGGAAAATACAACCCCACTTAAAGAAGCAAAATATTCTTTGAGTTGTCTCCCTGGTTTTTCAGGATCTTCTACTGTTTTTGGGAGAACGTTTTTTCCCAAGGTGAGTCTTGGTCTATCGATAGGATTGGGATAAATTGGATTTCCTAAAACATCAATTCCTTGTTCGCCGGCAATTCCTTCAAACAAGGTGGCAAGTCTTTCGCCTTCTTTTACGTGAACATATTTATTAATATTTCTATAATCAGCAGAACCATCGTCTTTTAAAACAACTCGTTGTGCTCTTGGGAAATAAAACTTGATCCAACCACTTTCACCTTGTTTGGCGGGATTTCCTTGTGCTACAATAAATTCAAAATCGTCTTTTACTTTTGTGGGATCTTTGAGAATTTTATCGATTTCGAGAGCGGCTTTATCTACCTCTTTCATCAAAATTCGATCCCTATGAATGGACGCATTGTCTAGAGCTTCATAAATCAATATATTGCTCATAGAACCGCCTAACAACCAAATTGGTTTTGCCACCAAAGTTGCTGTAAGTCGATCCTCGGAGATTTGGATTTTCAGTCCCCTTTCCGGATTGAAGTCCGGTGCATTTTTAACGTCCATTCTGTTAAAAGTATCGGCATATTTTTTAGTAGAAACGAGAATTTCTATCGGTCGAGCCAATATAGAAAACTTCCGAAAGTCTGGAGTAGGGCCGGGACTCCAAAAATTTGCGAATGGAGAGGGAGGCTGTCCCCGTGGGTGAGGGCAGTGGAAGTGCGGTAGACATAAGGTATCTGTTTTTTTTGAAAGAGAAGGGTGAGTTTTTTAGATTCGGTGGGTGAAATCACAGGATCCGTTTTTCCATGTAAGAGGGAGACCGGGCCATCCAAGGACTCCAATTGGTAAAATGGAGAAAGATTTTCGGGAAGGTTTTTAGGAACAGTGTCCAGGACTCGTTTCGCAAGCTCCTTACGAAATTTTCTATCCGCTCCTACTTGGAAAAAAAATTCTTTGGCACGGGGAGAATTACGACTGAGCAAAGTTTCTGTTAGGGCATCCTTTCCTATTCGTTTGAGTCCATTGTCTAAGGCAGCTTCGTAATACACTGGTTGTAATTCTTCGGCCAGTGTTGGTTCAAAACAATGAATAAAATTGTAGAGAATGACGTACACAGCGTACGGATCAATTTCGTAGTTAGAAAATACGAAAGGTACTGTATCTAAAAAATCACAATAGGCTCCAATGGCCATGGAAGATTTAATTTTGTTTTTTGTATTGGATTTGGAAGCTGCAATGAGACCCATTCCCGCAGAAAAACTCGCAGATAAATATCCTAATTTTTCTCCATCAAATAATTGTTTGGTGGAGTATATTTCCATCATTAAACTTTGAATGTTGGAAATTGTTTTTTCTTCGATTTTTAAACCCTTTACTTCGGGAAGTTCTGGCAAAATGACACTGTGATTGGAACTAGCAATGTTTTCAGCAAGTTCTACAATTCTTGGATCATCAATGCCCATGGCACTCATTCCATGTTGGATGTATACACCCGGTAAAGATTCTGGATTTTTGCCTACTGGATAAAAATGAAAGATCCTTCGGCCCGTGTCCGGCAAACGAAGTTCTTTAAGTTCTAATGCTTTTTTTTGTTTCAATCCTGCATAACTCAAGACGAGTGGGATTGCCAAAACATAAGGTTTCATTCGACTTTACTTTTGGGGAGTAGGGAATTTTTCCAACAATAAAATCAAATACAACCTACCCATATACTCTTCGCCTCTTCTTTCTTTAAGATTAAAGATAAGTATGTATTGGCGAAAATGTTCTAAGGATATAGGAACGAGTTTATGATTTAAGTTTTCAGGTGGTAAGATATCGATTTCGTAACGCCCCAGTCTCATTTCTGTAATTAATTTTCCAGCGATTTGGTTTGCAAATTCCATCATGATGGAAGCGGAATGAGATCGGGATGTTGGATCGATTTGAAATGCTTTGGCAATTTTTGGTAGGAGTTTTAGTTTTGTATATCCATCCAATGCAAGATAAACTTTTCCATTGATATCACCCACAAATTCAACAAGAGTACAATTTTCAAAACATAAACCTTCATTTTTGGAAGGACCATACGCTTCTCTTTCTGCATAAACCAAAAGCGTTTTTTGAAAATGTTCCGGTAATACTTGCGAAACTGTCAGGATAAACTTTTCGTCAATTAATGGATCCATTTAGGCTGCGTGGTAGAGGATACTCTCTTCTAATGATTTGTATGCGACTTTGATCCAAATATCAAATTTGATTTCGGTATTGGATAAGTTAGAGAAACCGAGAGCCACCTCTGATGGATATCCCAGACTATCGAGTTCTTCAATGAACTGTTTGAAAAAATCAGAAAAATCATCAAGTTTGTCATTGGAAATGATACTTGCATATAAGTTATCTTCTAATTGGTACAAACCTAAACCAAGGACTGCATTTTGTTTTCCGAGTAAATTTAGGCCAATGGCAATTTCTGATTGGAAGTTGGTATCAATGAATTTAAAAAGAATTAGAGTAACTTTTTCTTTTGATTCATATGTTGATTTAGCCATCCCGTAAAAGTGAGATACATTAAAAAGTTTTGAAATAGGATGTTTCGTTACTTTTGCATATTCTCTTTTGGTCATAATCTTTTCAGAAATGATAGTTGACTTTTCCCAGTAGGATTGTATATCCGATTCCTTCCAAGATTCTTTAGTTGAAAAACATAAAAATCCAAATAAATGTGCATTCATTGTTAGAGGAATGTATAACTTTCGTTTATCGAATGAAATGGCAGGAAGAAGCTCTTTGATTCTTCCTTCTTCGTATTCTTCCCATTCCACAGGATTGTCATCGGTCTCCACCATCATTCCCGCTTTTTGCCAATAACATTCTTTAAATTCGTTTCCATCAAAATAAAAATATTGGATGGAGGTAAGTTTTTCAGTTAAAAATGGAAATGGAAACTCTTTGACTGTTTCACAAAACACTGCCCTTGTTTCTGAATGGATAGATTCTCTTGCAAGCAAAACTGGATCCTTTTTCCAAAGAATTTCTTTTGGTTTTGGTTCTGCATTGGATGCTTCGATTGGTAAAGAGGAATCTGTATCAAATACGATATCTGGTTTTGGTGTTGGATCTAATGAATAGTTTGGATCTGCATTACGACTAGATTGGGAAAAAACCGATTCTGGTTTTTGGAAATCCAAACTATATAAAAACAAAGTGAGTAACAAACAAGAAACCGTGAGGAGAGTAAAACTCACCCAGGAAAAATAAAATGTATATTGAAGGATGACACCAATGATAAAAAAAATTGTAGGAATTGTATATCGTTTCATGGTTACTTAGCCGTTACTTACTATAACGGGTAAAATGGGGATTCGCTGAACTGATTTTCCCTTTCCGCTAGGGGCAAATGAAACTCTATTCCGAATTGGCCGAATACTATTTTACCATCGAAGAAGCAAGCCGCAAGTTTTCGGAAGAGATCCTCTTCCTTCGGGATACATTTAAGCGACATAAAATACACACAGTATTAGACATCGGTTGTGGGACAGGGGAACATATCAAAGAACTACAGGGAATGGGTTTTAAACCACTCGGTGTAGATGGTTCGCCACGGATGTTGGAAATTGCCAAAGTCCGATTTCCTCATTGCCAATTTGAATTGGGTAAAATGGAAGCATATGTCGCCAAACAACCAGTTGACGCCGTCATTTGTTTATATGGAACCTTTAATTATCTCATCAACGATGATTTAGTTCAAAATTTTTTGCGGAATTGTCATAAAAACTTAAAACAGGCAGGTCTTTTGGTTTTAGAGATTTGGAATGCTGATCCAATACACAGAATCAAACGAAAACCCATCACCACTGTGAGTAATGTGCGCCAAGGGGCAACATCCATTCGTAGGAATCGAGGATTTCGACTAACAAGAGCAGATGACGTGGCCATTGTAGAAGTGAACTATGTATATAATCTAAACCAGAAAGATTTAAAAGACAAACATACTATGCGTGTGTTTCATTTTCCACAAGTTCGAAATTTCTTAGACGATAATAAGTTTGATGTTCTCCATGTTTATAGCAACTACGACGGTGAAAAATATATAAAAACCGGCGCAAGGATGCTCATCGTAGCTAAAAAGAGGTCTTGACTTTCTTTTTTTCGTACGGTATCCCAATCTATCGGGAGAACCTATGTCTAGTCCAAACCATTTCCAAGTCATCGTCATTGGAGGAGGGCCCGGCGGTTATGTCGCTGCCATCCGTGCCGCACAATTAGGTTTACAAACTTGTATTGTGGAACGCGAAAAACTCGGTGGAGTGTGTTTGAACTGGGGTTGTATTCCCACCAAAGCCCTGTTAGAAAGTGCACATGTATTAGAACATTTAAAACATGCAGCCAGTTTCGGCTTGTCCTGCGACAATATCAAAGCCGATTTTGATGCTGTCATCAAACGTTCTCGGTCTGTGGCAGACCAAATGGCCAAGGGTGTTGAGTTTCTCATGAAGAAAAACAAAATCACCGTGGTCAGTGGTGAGGCTAGTTTTCTTAATTCTAAAACTATCCAAGTGAAGCCGAGTTCCGGAGAAGTTTCCACATATACTTCCGATTTTTACATTTTAGCTGTGGGTGCCAAAAACAAAGCCCTCCCTTTTTTGCCTTTTGACGGCAAACGTGTGTTATCTGCAAGAGATGCCATGATTGAACCAAAGGTGATTCCAAACCTTGCCATCATTGGAGCAGGTGCCATTGGAGTGGAGTTCGCCGATTTTTATGCGAGTATGGGTTCTAAGGTAACCGTCATTGAATTCCAAGACCATTTACTTCCCAATGAAGATTTGGAAATTTCTGGTGTTTTAGAAAGAAGTTTTAAAAAACGAGGGATTGAACAGTATCTAAGCCATGGAGTGGAAACGGCTTCCGTCACCGATGCGGGAGTGGAACTTATTTTGTTAGATCGTAAATCGGCAAAAAAAGAAAAGTTAAACTTTGATAAGGTGATAGTTGGGGTGGGAATATCGCCTAATACTAGTAATATTGGTTTAGATGAAATTGGAATCAAACTAAAAAATGGATTTGTGGATTTTGTCGGAAACTACCGTTCGACGGTGGATCATATTTATGCCATTGGGGATTGTATTGCTACCCCGGCTCTTGCTCATGTGGCCAGTGCCGAAGGGATTCGTGCGGCAGAAGATATCTCTGTGCGAGTCGGTAACCCCCATCATCTACAAATTTCCAAACTCAACTATTCTTATATTCCAGGATGTACGTATTGCCATCCAGAAGTGGCAAGTGTGGGCCTTACGGAAGAAAAAGCAAAAGCCATGGGATATGAAATCACTGTTGGTAAATTTCCTTTCACCGCGAGTGGTCGAGCACAGGCCCAAGGGGATACAACAGGAATGGTAAAAATTGTCTCTGATAAAAAACACGGGGAAATTCTAGGAGCCCATATTATAGGAAGTGGCGCCACTGAAATGATCGCAGAACTGACACTAGGTGCCAATATGGAAATCACAGTTCGAGAACTTGCTAACACCATTCATGCACATCCAACGTTATCGGAAGGAATTATGGAAAGTGCCGCAGCGGTGCTTGGGGAAGCGATTAATATTTAGGGGGTGGGGGGGAATGTTGAAACGATCGTTAATTCTGACAGTATTTCTCATCTCTCTATTAAGTCTGGATTTATTTCCCGAAAGCAAAATGATGAAAGACCAAATTGATTTTTCTAAAGAAAAACCTGTACATCCATTTTACGATAAGTTTGGTCAAAATGGAAACTTGAATTGCAAAGAGAAACAGCAGTGTATGTCGAACTGTACAAGTGCTGTGTTTGTATTTACCGAAAAGTATCGCAACGCGGGATCGGCTAGGCAAGGTTGTATTGCTGAGTGTAACCAAATCCTTTGTTTACAAGAAGATAAAAAATAAATCCCCCGCGCCAGCGATTGCAGCGGAAATCCTTTTGCGAATGCAAAAGATTGGAGCGGAAAGCGCGGTCGTTTCAGTTTGGTATTGAATTCACCTAACCAATTCGAGGCGCCCCATTCTTTAATCTTATCCAAAACTATCTTAGTTTTCCTTTATCTCCAAACATCGTTTCATCCAGTCCCAAGTTTCTTTTGGTCTTTCGAAAGGAAAAAAATGTGTGAAGCCGGGGAAGATCGTGACATCGGACTTGGGATGTTTTTTTGTTAGGAGGTAGGCATACTTCGGGCTACAGACTTCGAATTTTTCTGGGATGGCGATATGGTTTTCTGTTTTGATTCCATAAAAGTTTTTGAAGACATGGAAGTGGGCGTGGCTAAAGATCCTTGCTTCGACTCTTGGATCACAACATAGTTTGACTTCTGCGTCGTGGCCAGTACTCTCAAAACAAGAGTTTAGATAATCTTCGAAGATGGATGGTTCGAAGTTGGCAAAGGCCGGGAACTTTCGAAATGACCGCCTAACAAGCTCTATAGATTTGAAATGAGTTCGTCTTTTTTTGGCACCTTTTGCCAAAGGGTTTTCTAAAAACTTAGAAAGAAAAATGAGTTTCCAACCTAAGATGACGGGATCCATCGCTAAAACTTTATCAAAACGATCTGGTTCTTTTGCTGCTGCAAGTAACGAGGAAGCACCGCCGAGTGAGTGGCCAATGATATTTGTTTTGGATATGGATTCATGGTCGAGAAGTGCGAGGATTTGGTCTCGAAACACATTCCAATTATTAAATTTTAAACTAAACTCGGAGCGTCCATGTCCTAAAAAATCAGGAGCGATGACTCGGTAGTGTTTTGATAATAATTGAAAGTAATAATTGTAACAGCCGGCACTATAACCATTGGCATGACAGAAAACGAGAACGGGACCCGGGGTTTCCGAATCTAAGTAAGCACATTCCCAGTTTCTGAACCTAAAGGATTTTTGTTTCATTTTTCTATTTGACCCTTCCCGATTTAGATCGGATTTTGTCTCTATCCCATGCAATTCCAGGTCATCCTCTTCTTCTGTATAGCCGTATTCTTCAACGCATTGGCTAATATTTTAATCAAATCATCTTCCTTACAAGACCAACACAAAACGTTGTCAGGTGGTCTTTGGGATACAATCTTTACTGTTTTTAATCCATACTTTATTGGCGGGCTCGCAAGTTTTGGTTTGGCTCTCCTTGGATACAGATATGTTTTAGGGAAAGGTTTGAAACTCTCACTCGCCTATCCTGTGTTTACTTCTAGTGGATTTATCATTGTACTCATTGCATCATCTCTCTTTTTTAAAGAAAGGTTGAATTTGACGCAGTGGATTGGAATTGCTTTTATCTTGATTGGTGTTTGGCTTACCGCCTTGCAGATGTTTGATGTTAAATCTTGAAATCTAAATACTTTTTTCAAACTTTTAAATTTCTCACTTTTTTTATATTCTTTCTTTTCTTTATTCTTTGTAAAAAAACAGATTCAGGGCTTAGTTCTGGATCTGGTCCCATTTCTAAACAAACTCGTCCGAATGTCATTTGGATTGTGATTGATTCCCTAAGAGGGGATATCATTGGTCATTACGGCGTGACACCTAACTTGGATTTGTTGAAGAAAGAGGCGATTTCCTTCGATTACCATTTAGTGAACGCAGCCTGGACAAGGCCTTCCACTTTGGTGTTTTTTACAGGCAAGTATGCGTCAGCCAATCCTGTTAATTTTTGGGATTATCCTACCACAAAAGCAGAGGTAGAGGCATTTTATCGGACAGAAAAAAGTCCACTGCCAAAACTTTTGAAAGACCATTCCTTTGTGACTTATATGGTGGGGAACAATCCATTTTTAACAGATAAATTTGGATTGGGGGTGGACGTCGGCTTTGACCAGTTATACGACTTTTCCAATTATAACGAAGACACAAAAAAAATTACTAAAAAAACATTTGAAGTATTAGAAGAAGTTTCTGTAGATCAAAAACCGTTTTTTTTGTTTTTAAATTATAACGACCCGCACAAACCTTACACTCCACCAGAAGGATTTACCAATCGGATCCAAACCAAAGAAATTTTGGATGAACGAAAAAGGAATTATTTGGGTGAAGTTGCTTTTGTGGATGAGGAACTTGGGAAAGTTTTTTTAGAACTAAAAAACAAAAATCTTTGGGAGAAGACTCTTGTCCTCATCACAGCTGACCACGGTGAGGTGATGAATGTGGCCCATGCGATTTCTCCTTTTACGGGAACCAATACATACTATGGCCATGGGCAAGATTTGTTTTTGGAGAACATCCATGTTCCCCTATTAATTAAATTGCCGGGTAAATCTCAGAAACAATCGATTTCTGCTATGACAAGGTCGATTGATTTATACCCAACCATTTTGGATTATACTGGGTTAAACATTCCTAGGTCGGTGCAAGGGAAATCACTTCGATCACTCATTGAAAATACAGAAACCACAAAACGAACGTACTATGGGGAGACTAGGTTTACGCAAGGGTATGGAGAAGGAAATGAGTTTCTTTTGCAAAGGTCTTACCGTTTCCATGAACTCGGAAAATTTTGGCAAGGTTCCGTGGGGAGTGAGTTTTATTTGTATTCGGATTCCAAAAAAGATCCGAACCAAGAAAATCCATTAAGAATCACAAACATTGCTGCCATAAGGGATATGAAATTACAACCTGATTTGGAAAAAAAAATTCTCAGGTTTTGGAAACAAATTCGTTCGATGGAACCGAAACTCCCTTTGTATCATCTATCGATCCAGCCGGAATCAAAGGATACAGAAATTCAGATTCGTGTCCCAAGTGGAACCATTCGGATGGCCTCTTACCCGGAGGATGTTATTTTGAAAGAATCAGGTAAGTTGGTACAAATCCAAACCAAACGAAAAGAACCTTTTGAAATTAGTTTTGAAGTGTATCCCGATGTCAGTTTTCCAGAATTTACTGTTTGGTTTTCTAAAAAACAAATCCCCAAATCTGAAATTTTGACAGGGTATTTTGGTGTGAGTTTGGCATCTTGTCAGACCAACTGTGATTTGTTATACGAGTCAGGCACAAAAAAACCAGTGATCACTCCCAAAACAAAAGTTTATTTTTGGAAAGAGGGTGGCCAAAAAAAATCTTATTCATCCAAACAAGAATTGGGAACCGATGCCTTAGAGATTTTAAAAAAACAAGGTTACGTGCAGTAGTTGGATCAATTGTTTGGTCTATTTAATTTGTATGATTCGAATCAATCGTTGTCTTGATTGGTGATAGAAACATTCGGTAAAGATTCTCCGTTGAACCCACTCCCTCCACCGCTGAGGGATCCAAATAAAACCGAATAAGCCATATTTCCATCCACAAGGAAGTCGTCCACTCCCGTGAGGACCACGTTTTGGTAAGTATTCCAATCGCTTGTTGTAAAAACCAAACTAGAAACGGAACTGGTTCCTTCAGCAACATTCGAACTGGATACGGGAATGGTAACATTGGAGATGGGTCTTGCACGCAACCGAACTTGGAATCGCGATTGGCCGCCAATTTCCGTAGTGATTAAGTTAGGTGATGTGACAAATCCTCCGGAACTATTCGCGGATGTCCCGCAAGCATTCATTGGATTTGGATCGGTGCAAGGAACAATATCATATATAAAATTGATATGAGTGGCAGAGATGGAAATAGGGGTGAGCGCACTATAAATCGCCGAAGGTGTGAATCCTGTGCCGGTTTCCCCTGATGTGGCGACTGAAGTTATTGTGTAACTTACATCGCCAACAGCGGCCGTATCAAGGCCTGTCACAGTGACAAGTTGGGCTGAACCAAAATTACTTGGTGTGAAGGTAAGAGGAGCCGTCGGAAAACTCACAAGTCCACCTGGAGTTGTATTAAAGTTTACAGTGATGTTCGCTGTTGGTTGTGAATCCAAATGGATATAGAATTCAGAAGAAGCACCCGATTGGGAAGTGACGACTGTCGCCGGTGTGAATCCAGAACTTGTGATTCCTGCACTGTCATTATCGTCCAATGTGAGCATCGGATAATTGGAAGATGGATAAGGATTCACTCCGTTGTAAAATCCATCGGTCGAGGAAAGGACACCAACAACTATTGGACAAGATACATTTCCATCATCCACAGCATCGTCGTTAGGTGTCACAATGATTGTGTTATGTACTCCAATGGTATTCCAATTGGCGCTCGTGATGGTGAGAGAACTTGTCGAGAGAGAAAATTGGGGGACACTTGGTGCCACAATCAACTGGCAAGGAAAGGTAGTTGTTACCGAAACGGGAACGGTGACGTCGTCTGTCGGTGCTTGGCTAAGGAGAATATAAATAGGGAAGGCTGCCGAGTTTTCTGCCCTGGTCATACTAATTGGTGTGACCACTGTCACCGGATTTTCCGATATGCTATAGTTGACAAGTGTTGCGGTATCTCCTGTGCTTCCCACAAAACTTACATACCAAGAAGGCATTGATCCAGTTTCTGTTCCATTGACAGTCACCGAATAACTCACATTCCCGTCACTTAAGGCATCGGGAACACCTTGGATTTCCACAGGAACGGATGTACTCCAATTTGTTTCATCAAAGATATATTGTTTGGAGCTAACGGGTGTTCCTCCATCATTGATCATTCCTTCTGTGGAATCAGAAGTGGCCAATGTAACTGTGACTTGGTTTCCAGGAATGGGTCGACTGCCGAGTCTCAGGCTATACATCGCCGATTGTCCGGATTCGGTGGTGAAATAAGGTTGCCCCGCATTGAGAGTGAAAAGAATGCTCGGTGAAGGATTGTCATCATCAGTAATGTTGATCGTAATGTCGGATGGATTCATACCTTCATAATCTGTTCCTGATCCTGAGATGGCACCGAGAGTAAGTGTATGGGTTCTTGTATTAATTTCATTGATTGAATCATTGATTACAACCACAGTCACAGTTTGTGTTGTAGAAAAATTGGTTTGATTGAAGGTCAAACTTGTTGGTGAAAAAGTATACTGCACGCTGTCAGGTAAGTTAAAGGTTTCTCCTGAGATCGGAATGGTAACCGATCCCGTGGCACAAGCAGATAAATTTGCGGGAGTGTCGCAAGGTGCTGCGTTCAAACGAACTGTAAACGTTCCGTCACTCCCCCCTTCGGTTAGATTGAGTGTTGTTGATGAAATTGTAAAACCGACAGTATCATTGTCCGTGATAGTAATCACCAAATCACCGCTAGCTTCTGTATAACCCGGAAGGGTTCCAGTAGGATAAAGTCCTGTAAAATAAGATCCACTCGCTTGTGGAATGTGAACAGTAACAGGAATATTCCCATCATCAAAAGAATCGGAAACGGATCGGATTGTAATCACTTGGGCCACATCCCAACCACTATCGCTTGTATTCCCGGAATAACTAGCGGCTTGGCCATTCGTCGGTGTAAAAGTGAGTGTACGAGAAGCCGCAACCCCTGCGGAACTATTGAGTAATACCGCTTCTGTTCCATCGGAGGAAGTGATGGGTCCGATGGTTACATTCGCATTGGGTTTTAAGGAAAGTCTGATTTCAAATGTAATGGTTGAAGTTCCGTTTTCTAACATTGATGATGCGGATAAATTTTGGATGCGTACCAATGGTTCGTTGCTATCTGTATTGATCGCTGTTACCGCCGGTATAGAAATAGAACTGTATTTTGTATCTGTTGATACAGAATTTCCAAAAGAGATATTCACATTTTGGTCTCCATCATCAACTCCATCTAACACAGATGTGATGGTGACAGTTTGCGGTGTATTCCAATTCCCAGTAGTAAAACTTAAAGATGCTGGAGACACCGTAATTTCAGAAGTATTGCTGGATGTGATACTTGGAATACTTACCGAGTTTGTGGGTTGTGAGTTTAAGACTACGGTAAAGGTTTCTGTGGATGGCGTTCCATTTTCATGAACCAAAAGTCCACCAACGGGAGTGACTGTAAATCCTGCAGTGTCATCATCTGTTACCAAAATGGTAACGGATGTCGGTGGAGATACTGAATTATAAACGGGATCAGCTGACCCACCAGTATCCACAGAACCAAACTGTAAGGTGACAGTCCTTGTGTCTTCATCTATGGCATTGTTATTTGTAGTAATGTTGACGTATTGGTCTACATTCCAATTGGCATTTGTAAAAACTAAGTTTGCGGTGCTACTATTTGTGATGGCATTGTTTTCTGAAATTCCATTGAGGGTTACAGTAAATCCTGGAGGTGGTTGGGACAAAAGATGTATGGCAAAGGAAAGATTCCCCCCATTTTCAGAAATGGTCAAACTACCAGGTGAAGTAAGAACAAAACCCGGAATATCATCATCAGTATTGGTCACAGAAGGAAATACCGGCCCCGCCAAACCATTGTAATCTGTATCTGCGGAAGTCGCAGCACCTACAACAATCGTTACTGTTTTTGAACCATCTACGATAAAATCATTCACTCCGGTTACTGTGACTATTTTTGGAGTAAACCATTCGCCAGGTGCAAAGGTAAGAGAGGATGGTGAGGCTGTACCTTCTGAACTCGGAGAGGCCACAATTGATGGAATGGTAACTGAGTTTGTTGGCAAAGTATTCATGACAACCGCAAAACTCACTGCCCCACCTGCTTCTGTGGTAGTGAGTCCTGATAAATTGACTACGGTAAATCCTGCCACATCATCATCCACATTGGTACCGGTAATGACGGGAATTGGTTTTCCCATATAGGCTGGATCATTGGAAACAGTCGGGTCAGCTGAAATTTGAAATGTACTATCATCTACACTGAAATCATCCACACCAGTGACAGTAACCGTTTGAGGAACATTCCAATTATTAGGTGTGAATACTAGTTCTACTGCAGCGACAGTTGCTTCTGTTGTATCATTCGAAACAAAATTCCGAATGGTAACATCTTGCATCGGTCTTGTTTGTAATACATAGGCAATGGTTCCGGTTTCTCCTGTTTCGGATGTGATGAGTCCCAGTGTGGGACTTGCTGCCACTCCAGACGTTTCATCATCTGTATTCACAACGAGTAGTACAGGAAGTCCTTGTGCTGAAAATCGAATATCAGAAGTCAAAGTTGTTCCTAGTTGGACTCTGTAACTTTGATTTCCATCTGCAATTAAATCATCAACACCCGCCAAACGAATGCTTTGTGGTATGTCCCAATTATCTTCTGTAAAGTCTAGAAAAGTTGCGGATAAAAGTACACCTTCCGTGGGATCAGAGACGGTGATCGGGCCAATTCTTACTGAACTGTTAGGCTCTATGTTCAAACGAATTGTGAATTCTGCTTGTCTTCCATTTTCACTCGTAAATAAAAAATTCGGAGCTTCGTAAATGACATACCCTTGCCCGGTTGTGGATACAAAAAAAGAACCGAATAACATCTGTAAATTCAGAGGTGTGATGGATTGGCAGGAAAAGGTTAGGGTAGAGAAGGCGAGGACAATAACGGAAATACAGACTCTGAACATGATTCCCTTTTGTCCTCGTATGGCACCCATTAGGGTTCTCCCTCTTTATATTACGAGAAAAAATAGCTTAAATTAATAAAAAATTTCCAGGAAATGCAATAAAACCAAATGAGCCAAAACAAAAACCAATCATCTAATGGACCACTTGCTGGTGTGAAAGTTGTCGACTTATCTTTACTTCTTCCAGGCCCTTTATGTTCGCAACATTTAGCAGACATGGGAGCAGAAGTCATCAAGATTGAAAATCCAAGAGCCTATGATGGATCTCGTGCAATGTTCAAAGGTAAAACGGGATATCCTGCCTTATACATGATGTTGAATCGAAATAAAAAAGCGATCACGCTGAATTTAAAACGAGAACAGGCCAAAGAAATTCTTTTTAAACTTTTAGAAGATGCAGACATTTTACTCGAAGGTTTTCGACCAGATGGAATGGATAAGATGGGAATTGGTTATGATGTATTAAAAGAAAAATTTCCACGATTGATTTATTGTGGAATTTCTGGCTACGGAATCTCGGGAAAATACGTAGACTTTGCAGGACATGATCTAAACTATTTAGCCATCTCTGGTGTGCTTGACCAAACCGGAAATCCACCAAGACCTGCTGGTTTCCAATTGGCAGATGTGGGAGGTGGAACACTCACTGCTCTTTCTGCGATCCTTGCTGCTCTTTATTATAGAGAAAAAACTGGAAAAGGCCAACGCATCGATATCTCTATGACGGATGCTTCTCTCCAATTTCTTTCGTTATACGGTGGAATTTTATCTTCGTCTGAAAAATCACCAGAAGCGGGGAATGATATCTTATCTGGTAAATTACCAAATTATAATGTTTATGAAACAAAAGAAGGAAGGTATGTGGCTCTTGGTGCCTTAGAAGATATGTTCTTCCAAACTTTTTTACGAGCTGCCGGAATGGAAAATTTAACCAAAGACCATCCAATGAACGAAGCAAATATTCCAATCATTAAACAAGAGTTAACCGATTATTTTAAATCCAAAACATATTCCGATTTGCAACCAATCTTTGATAATACAGATGCTTGTTTATCACCCATTCTCAATATGAAAGAAGTTTCGGAAGACCAACATATGAAGGACCGTGGCATGGTCATCGAAAGAAACCATCCTAAATACGGTCCGATTTTACAATTTGGATCTCCGTTTCATTTTTCAGAAACTCCCTTTGCTTACAGAAATGACCCGCCAGAACATGGGGAGCATACAGAAGAAATTTTGTCCAGTTTGGGGTTTCCAAAGGATCAAATTGCGGAGTTTAAAAAAGACAGGGTGATTTAACAGCTCCCTTGCTTTTTTTTCGTAATTTCTTTATTTTGTCCCAGGGGGGAGTTAAACTCACCCCTAACCATACAAAATGAAGTTATTACAAGTATCCGACCTCCACCTTTCCAAAAATTCACCAGATGAGCAGAATTATTCTCTCTCTGTATTACGAGAAATATTTCAAACCGCTGAATCAACGAAGTGTGCTCGTATTCTATTTTGTGGAGATCTATTTAATACATTTCCCGACTTAGAAAGCTTACGTTCGGATTTTCTAAAAGAAATATCTTCGTATTCGGGAATAGTATATTTCCTTCCAGGCAACCATGAAATTTTGGAGAAAAAAGGTAATGACAATCGTTATGCGGATTATGATTGGACATCCAAAGTAAAAGTTTTAGATAAAACTCCTTTCTTTTTATTTGAAGACAACGGCATTGAATTTTTATCCATCCCTCACCAAGAAAATTATTCTGAATTGTTACTCTCTCCTCCGCAAGCAAAACAAACAAAACTTCGAATTGGACTTGCACATGGAACTGTTTCGGGAATGAGTTTTACCGGCCTAAGTGAGGAAGAAGAAGAAGGTGGCTCTTATTTAGATCCCAATTTAATTCAGAGTTTAGATTTGGATTATCTGGCCATTGGTCATCTTCATAAGGCCCGAATGGGAACGGTCGGTAAGTGTAATGTGGGTTATGCGGGATCATCTCGAGTTTGGCGAAAAGGAGAATCAGGGAAAAGAGGTGGGATTTTTATTTATGTAGATGGAAGTACAATTCGTACGGAATCTGTTTTTTGGAATTCCGCTGGTGAATATAGAGAAATTGTCGTTTCTTTGGATACCGATGGAAAACCAGAAGAGAGCATAGAAACTTATCTCGAAGGTACAAATCCGAATGATTGGATTGTATTTCGGTTTGTCGGGTATGTAGACTCAATGTCGGAAAAACAAAAATTCCAGGAAGAAGTACAACGTATTTGGAAATCTAAATTTCGAATTTTGGAATTTGATCCCGATGAATCACAAATCACAGTCATCCAACATCTTTCTGAAAATGAATTTGTGAAACAGTTTTTAGATAAGATGAATGCAAGAAAAGAACAAATGGATCCTTCCCTTTGGCGACACACTCGTGTCACAGGAATTCGGTTGATTTTAGAAGGTAAAAAAAATCGATGAAATTAAAAATTGAAAACTTCGGTATTTTTTCCAAAAAAGAATTTCCTATTCAAAAAGTGACTGTGTTTACGGGGCCCAATGAATCAGGTAAAACAACGATCTTGGATGCATTTGTATCAGCACTTGTCAAAGTGGTGGGAAGTACAAAGTATGGTTCCCTTCTCAATGTTCGATACCAAACAGAAAGAAATTCCGATTTAGGAATTCCAAAACTCTCCCTTTCTCAAAATTTATATTTGAACTCTCTTGTCATTAGAGAAGGGAATATGGATGTAGGATCAGAAAAAGAACTGATCAGCACAATTGAACAAACAATATTCGATAGTGGATATAATCCCGCTAAACTCATCGAACAAGTAGAACAACTTTCAGCTAAAACAGGGACAAGAAAGTCCGCAAAAGAATGGAACCAAACTTTACTGGAACTTACGACTGCCAAACAAAAGTTTGATGAAGCGGAAGTTAATTTGAATAAAATTGCATCTCAATTTGCAGAATTACCTACCTGGGAAATTGAGCGCCAAAAAAGAAAAGAAGAGTTATCTATTTCTTTAGCGGAACAATCAAAACAACAAAAACTATTAGAAGAATTAAAAGAATCTGAAGAATTTGCGGAAGTCGAAAGAGTTTATGGCCAACTTTTGCAATGGGAAACATTGGAAACCCAATCAAAGCAAGATGAACGAATACTCAAATCTAATTGGGATCAAAAATCAAAAGAGATAGATGGAGAAATCCAATCAATTGAACAAAAAATAACTATTTCAAAAGAGAGATTTTTACAATTAGAAAAGAAACTAGAATCCTCTTTTAGTCAAAAAACACAATCGGAACAAAAATCAAAAAAACTAGAATCTTATTTTGATTTTTTTGAATCTTGGAAACAAAACATTCGAAAATTCCAAGAAGAATCTCCAGTAGTACAAAAAATAATTTGGAATCCATTATACAGAAGTTTGGCGGGTGGGCTAGGTATATTTGGTATTTTTTCTTTAATTCTATCCTTGTTTACTGATTTTGGGATCTGGGTCTACACTCTTCCAATTCTTTTTTTGGGTTCCTCATTGTATTTTGTTTTTCGTGCAAAAGAAATCAAGGTGGAACGCGACGAACCAAAGTGGAACGAAATGATTCGAAAAATTTATTCAGAAATGGAAACAAAAACTTTAGGAGAATGGAAACCTGATTCCTTGAGTATGGAATCAATCAACTTAATTTTCCAAAGGTTTGATCGCGAATACACAAAACAAAAACTAGAAAGAGATAGTTTTCAGGCAAACATCACTGTCTTGGAAGA
Organism: Leptospira harrisiae; assembly: GCF_002811945.1. NCBI lineage: Bacteria > Pseudomonadati > Spirochaetota > Leptospiria > Leptospirales > Leptospiraceae > Leptospira > Leptospira harrisiae. Next base: position 85,548 of record NZ_NPDX01000007.1, read on the forward strand.
AGAAATCAATCAGTTTCGTCTGGAAGAAAAAAAAGGAAAAGATCAACTTTTAGAAAAGGAAAAAGAATTAGCTGTTATTTTAAGAGAATCAGGAGTTCATTCTCTTTCTGAACTTTCAGAGTTGTATGTCCAAATTCGATTGAGGAAAGATAAGTTGCGAACTTTGGAAGAATCCTTAATATCCGAATCCAAAAAATGGGGAGTTAGTGATTTAGTAGATTTAAAACTCCAATTGAAAGATAAACGAATTGACCTAGAAAAAAAAGGAATTTCAAAAACCTTTACCTCAGGAAATAGGACCACCAAACAAAAATTAGAAAATGAAATTCAATCAATATCTAATAAAATTCGTGATATAGAAAGAATCCTGGTTGAATTAGAAAAAAAATTGGATACAGGCAAAGCTGTTTTAGAATCTCGAATGGTTCCTGCTCAAAAAGAATGGGAGCAAAATAAACGTGATTTAGAAACAAAAGAAAAAAGAAAAAATGAATTAGAAAAAAATTTCAATGCCTTGGAAGTGTTAGCTGAAGTTTTTAATGAAATTCAATTGGATAGTACTGACAAAATGTCCTCACTTGTCAAATCTTTACAATTAAGAATGGATGCCTTAAAAGGATCTCTTCCAACAAAACAAATTCAATGGAATGGATTTTCTGAAGAAATTCAGATCAGCACCGATTCATCTAATACAAACCAAGGATTTACAAATTTATCTACTGGAACCAAAGAACAAATTTCTTATGTCCTTCGATTGGAATATGCGTTTCGGATTGGAAAACAATTCAATTTACCTTTTTTGTTACTAGATGAGCCGTTTCGGCATATGGACGTAATGCGACGTGATGCTGCGCTTGATTATACTCTACAATGTATCGCTAATGCGGAAGAAGATTGGAAAGTGGTATTTTTTAGTTTTGATGAAGAATTGGTTTCAAAAATAAAAGATTTGGCAAAGGAATACAGTCTCCCTTGCCAAGTTCATGAATTGACTAAACTAGTTTCTTAGCTTCGGAAAACACTGTATCGTAATTGGGTTCACTACCAATTTCAGGTACAAGTTCCGTATAACGAATGATATCATCTTTATCAACAACAAAAACGGCTCGTGCTGATAGACCGGCAAGCGGACCAGCTGCTATATGAGTTCCGTAATTTTTGGAAAATGAAAAGTCCTTAAATTGTGATCCAGTGATTAAGTTTTCAGAATCGATTCCTTCTGTAGAACAAAATCGTTTCATTGCAAAAGGAAGGTCCCCCGAAATAATCAGAGTAGTGATACCGTTTTCTTTTGCTACTTTTTCATTAAACTTTTTTGTTTCTATGGCACAAACTGCAGTATCTAAACTGGGAACAGCTACTAGGATTTTTACCTTACCTGCGAGATCTTTTAAAGTTAGTTCACCTAGGTCTTGTTTGGCGACCTTAAAGTCGGGAGCCTTATCCCCTGGTTTAGGAATAGATCCTTCGAGTGGAACTGGATTTCCTTTGAGTGTTACTTGTGCCATGATTGTCTCCTTTGTATTTAGACTAATTCTAGCCTTTCATTGAATGGATTCTTCGGGAAGGATTTTTTCCATCCAAAGCAAAGATTCTGCCAATTCGCCTTTGTCTATGGTTTCACCCAAATGACGAACTCTGTCCAAAAGCCAAACAGGTGAAATATCAGTAATTTCTTGAAACGCATTCAATTCTTCTTTATTTAAGGATCCATCAAATGTGGAACAAAGTGCAAAAACAGAGATAGACCAATTTCTTTCTTCTTTTGTCAATTTTTGGAATAAATTTACAAATTCGCTCCAATCATCTAAGTTTCTCAGTTTGTCTTTGTTTGGCAAATAACGAATCAATCCAAAGAGTAAATATTCAAAATTCGGATGAAATGTTTTTGTGAACACAATGGAAATTGCGACAGCACGTAAAGTTGCTTCGATGAATCCTTCCGATCCATGTTTTGCCTTAATTTTTAGTAACATCGCATCCGAAAGTTTCCTTGTGATGATTCTTTTGCGTAATTCAAATAAAATCAAATACGTTGTTACACTATCCCAAATTCCAGTGATAGGACCTGATATATACTCAATTAAAAATCGAAGACCTGTCCTTCCTAAAAAAACCTTTAATAGAAGTTTGGCGAATATATTGGAAAGGAAAACTTTACTTTTGTATAAAACAGTTCGAAAGAATAGTGCACGTTCATTTAAATTTTTATAAGGATCAATTCCGTACAAACGAATCCTTGGATCGGGTATTTCTAAAACCAAACGTGCCATCATACCGGGAATCGGCGTGATGAGTTCCGGTTCTTCGGCAAGTTCAATGTCTGCATACTGTGCCATTCGATAGGAAAGATAAAACCCTAATCGAAAGAGGAGGTAAAATTCGACTAAAGTGACAAGAGCTAATAGAAAAACAAATTTGGAAAGGGCCACAACGGAAAGAGTTTCCAAAGGCCAAAAGTTTAGAGGGGGAAGGTAGGTTGCGAGATACACAAAGGCAACCGAAGGCAAAAACCCAATCCAAAAGGACAGGAACACTCCCCAAAAAAGAATACATTTCGAATGGTAGGAAAAACTTTTGCCAGAATCCTCGGGTTTTCTCGAAAGTGAATGGATCGAAACCAGGACCTTTCGTCCCCACTGTTCCAAAAACCCCGGTTTGTAACGTTCTGTACTCATTTTTTTTGCAACCAGAATCCTTGTTTAGGACTCCCACTCCATGAAACAGGTATTCTCTATGACGACACAAGCTGAAATCAAAACCCAAACCCCTATCGATTGGGTGACTACTATATTTTTACTGACTTCCCCATTGGTCGGAATCTTCGGATCTCTTTATATTTATCTGTATGATACCATTCATATGGGTACATGGGCTTTATTTGTATTTTACTTCTTTGCCACGGGAATGGGGATCACCGTAGGTTATCACAGACTTTTTTCACATAAAGCCTATGAGGCAAAAACTCCCGTCAAACTTTGGTTACTTCTTTTTGGTGCCGCGGCATTTCAATCCACAGCTTTGGAATGGAGCGAAGACCACCGCATTCACCATCGTTTTGTAGATACTGACAAAGATCCTTATTCAATCAAAAAGGGATTTTGGTTTGCTCACATTGGTTGGTTATTTCGCAAACGAAAGTATGTCCAACAAGGGGTACAAGATTTGGTAAATGACCCTCTGGTGGTTTGGCAACATAAACATTTTTATTCCATTTCTATCTTTATGTGTTTTATCCTTCCTGGACTTATCACAATGCTCTGGGGTTCTTTTTTAGAAGGATTTTTTGTCGCGGGTTTTCTTCGCCTTTTTGTTGTTCATCAATTTACTTTTTTTATCAACAGTGCATGCCATGTTTGGGGAGAACGAACTTTTTCCAAAGAACAAACGGCAAGAGATAATTGGATCATCGCCTTCTTTACATTCGGTGAAGGGTTTCATAACTTCCACCATGAATTTCAATCGGATTATCGAAATGGGATTCGTTGGTTTGATTATGATCCATCCAAATGGATGATCAAAGCTCTCTCTTATTTAGGTCTTACTTATAATTTAAAAAAAGTTTCTGAGGAAAAAATCCTTCAGAAAACAATGTATCTGAAAGAAAAAGAAACTCTGAACCAATTTGCAAATTTGGAAGAATCGAAACTTCGTCATTGGGAAGAACAACTAACCAGTCTTAGAGAAACTGCGATACAAGAATTCCAAACTTGGAAACAAGCAAAACAATCTTCCAGTGAAAAGGAAGTGGGGATCCTTCGTAAAAAATTTGAACAAACCAAAGATAGTTGGGAAAAACTCTTAACCCAAGCAGGCAAACCTCTTTTTTCTTAACCACGAATTTCCCGGAAGATCTCTTTCGGGATACTTGGAACATCTCCAGGACCAACTAACGGTAGATAAACTAGGAACCGAGTTTTTCCTGGAGTGGATTCCACTTCAATCCTTCCTTTGTGTTTTTCGATAATACCTTTCACTATACCAAGTCCTAAACCCGTACCTTCTCCTTGGTCTTTGGTCGTAAAAAATGGATCCCAAATTTTATCTTTTATCTCCGTTGGAATTCCTGATCCATTGTCTTCGAAACTAATTAAAACAAAATCTTCTCCAACCATTTTAGAAGAAATAATGAGTTTAGGATGTTCTATTTTTTTCATCGCATGGATGGCATTGGTGATCAGGTTAGTCCAAACTTGGTTCAATTCGTCGATATTACATCGGACTGGTGGTATGGTCCCATAAGCTCTTTCAATTTCTACACCGTGTTTGATTTGGTTTTGCATGATCACGAGTGTATTTTCTAAGCCTTCATGAAGGTCAGACTCCGCATACGATGCTTGTCCTAGGTGAGAGTAATACTTTAGTGCTTTGACAATCCGAACTATATTACGAATGGCATATTTGATGTTTTTGATATTTCTTTGCAGGCTTAAAGTATTCTTTAACATCTCGAAAGTCTCTTTTCCGCCAGCTTTCCAGATACGAATGAGTTCTTCCTGCATATGCAAAAGTTGGTGGTCGATGATAAAGGTAGCCAAATCAGTAGCATCATTTTCTGGAATCCCATCTTGGACAAATCGAAACTTGGTTTCTTTTTTAAGTTTGAATTTGTCTTTAGGATCAATTTTTGCCTTTGGATCTTCTTTTACAAAACTAAAGAGAATGTCCAAATATATAGAACGAAAATCAGGATTCTGAATGAGTTGAGAAATGTCCCCTAAATGCGATAAAACAAAAACTAAATTGGCATCCAAGTTGTCAGCAGAACCATTGATCACTGCGGCAGGAGTGTTGATTTCGTGAGCAATGCCTGCGACCATCACCCCAAGAGAAGCCATTTTCTCTGACTGCACCAAATGTGCTTGGGTTTCTTCCAATTCTTTAGTTCGTTCTCTTACCTTTGCCTCCAACGTTTCTGTTAAGTTTAATAACTGTTGGTAAATCATAGAGTTGGATAAAGACATAAGAGAAACAGATAGGATTTCCAAAATGATTTCGATTTCTTCTATATCATAAATTTTTCCTTCTTTGTGTTTTCCGAGTAAAATAAATCCAACTAAACTCGATTTGATGGAAAGAGTTGCAACTAACTCTGATTTGGTATCTGTGAAAAAGTTTAATGCTTGTTCGGCTATTTTTTCGTGGTTAGGAGATGCGTATTGAATGAAGTTTTCTTTAATATGGATCCCTTCACGTTCAGAAAGCCAAAGTAAAAATGGATTGAATACAGGAAGTGAAGGTAGGTTGGAAAACTTCTGGTCTCGTGATTCTAAAAATGGCCTAGGACGGAACTGTCCTTCTCTTTCATCCCAAGTGTAAACTTGGACAAAATCTGCAGGGATTTTCGAAGCAAGGAACTGGCTAATGGTTTCGCTGATTTGGTCCGGGTCGTTAAAAGAAATTAGTTCCTCTTTGAACTTTTCTAAGGCAAATAGGTTTTGGACAAGTTCATCCCGTTTTTTGGGTTTTTCCATTTCTTGTGATTTGGATTTTTTGCGTAAAAAGAACAAAATGCTGAGAGTTAGAAGCCCAAAAAAAGTAGCAATTAGGGAATGGGTATTTGCGGAATCAGTGTTGCTTAAGGTATAAGCAAATACAAACCAACCAAAAGCCGAAAGGATTATAATTCCAAATGGAAAGAAAACTTGTGTTTGCATGTCATCTGTATAGAATGTAAGAACTAGATTATTTTGGTGCAGATTCTACTTGGGTAAAGAACTATTTACAATCGCTCGTATCTTCGGAGCTTATTATGAAATTTATTCGGAAGAAACTACCTATGCCCTCGCAGTCCTTAAGGGTAAATTACGACTAAAGAATTCGAACGAACGCCATCCCTTTGTTGTGGGAGACATGGTTTTGGCAGAAAAATCCTCGGGAGAAGAGTGGGTCATCTCGGAACGAATGGAGAGGAAAAACTTCCTGTCCAGAAAGAGTGACCGTGGCGACAGTCATGTGTTATGCGCCAACCTGGACCAAGTGGCGATCCTTGCTTCCTGTAAGGACCCAGAAACCAAACCGGGTTTCATCGACCGACTTCTTGCCGCATCGTATCAAACTGATATCCCTCCACTGATTATTTTTACAAAAAAAGATTTAATTTCTGAAGAGGAAATCGAAGAACGAGAAGTTTATTATAAAGAGTTAGGTTATGAAGTGATGAGTGTCTCTCTTCTTTCGGAGGAATCCATCCAACCTTTATGGGAAAGGATTCGCGGGAAACGAACCTTCCTTTGTGGGAATTCAGGAGTGGGAAAGTCCACTCTAATGAATCATCTCCATAAGAAGACAGTCCAACGAACGAACTTAGTCAGTGGTTCCACAAAAAAAGGAAAACATACCACAACTAATTCTTTCGCTTTGTTTTTGGAAGAAAATACGGTTCTCATTGATTCACCTGGAGTCAAAGAGTGGGGAATCCTACACCTGACACCTGTTGAACTTTGGGAAAGTTTTCCCGAATTGCGAAAGATTAAAGAAACATGTCAGGAAATTTATTGCTGTGAACTGGGTTCTGAATGTCCAATGCGAAAACACCTAAATGAATCCATGGATGAAACCAGGAAAAAAAGCTTAGAATCCATGATTGAGAGCCTAGAAAACCCCTACCGCGTGACAAGAAGGGACCATTGGACAAAGGCTGTCACAAAAAGGTATTAGGGAAAAGAGTTGCCAAGCACTCAGTTGTTATCTATTCTTAGAATGACATTTCCGGAGGAAGGAATATGAAACGTACAATGATCAATCGGTTGACAGCAATAGGATTTGTGGCAATTTTCGCCATATTTTTTACTGCTTGCCAAAAAGATTCTAAGGAATCTGTAACCAATGTTACAGATAAGTCTGCGCAGGAAAGTAACGTAGTGGTTGCCTTTGTAAAAGGTGATGTAGTCGTGATCCGTGAAAGTGGACAAATCAAACCAAACTTAGGTGATGTTTTAACTTCCAAAGATACCATTGTAACTGGACAAAACGGTTCTGTGGAAATCCTTGTGGGTGAAGACGGAGTACTTAAGTTAAACAAAAATACTTCACTGAGTGTAAGCCAAGCGTTTGCTGCAAACGATGGTTCACGCGAAACAGAAGTGAATATGCAATATGGAAAACTTGTGACTGTTCTTCGCAAAGAAAGAAAAACAGAATCATTCAATATCGTAACTCCTACATCCATTGCGGGTGTTCGTGGTACAATTTTTCTTACCAATGTTGAAAATCCATCAGCAAAAGGTGGAAACGTTGCTTGTGGATCTGGAAATTGTGTTGTAAAGTATACGGTTCTTGACGGAGCTGTTGCCATTCGCAAATCTAATTCAGAAAACGAAATCGTTGTCGACAAACAGAAAACAGCTGAAGTCGGAAATGATACTAAACTTTCTGATAAGATGATTAAACCAATGGACAAACAATCTCTAACAGAGATGAAAGAAATGTTGGCTTTTGAAAATACTAAGATGTTGCAGTTTGAGTCTCTTGCTAACGAACTAAGGACCAACAACGAAGAACTTCAAAAATTAAACATTGGATCTTCTGCAGAAGAATTAGAAAAAGCTGCAAGATCTCGTGAGATTACAAAATCAAAATCTGACGAAGTAATCAAAACAGCCAAGTCCATTGAAGATTCAAAATACATCAAAAAAGATGTACAAAAAGATTCCCTAAAATTAGCTCCCAAAGAGAGTTTTGATAAGACGAAATGAGATATGTTTATTTACCGGTCCTTTGTTTTTTAGTCGGTTATTGTTCTTCGGTCACAAAGATCGAAACACTAAATCGAAGTTTTACAAAACCTAAGTTCGTTACCCCTGAACCGGGTGAATCAGAACCCCTTCCTTCGGGTAGAGATTACAAAGAACGACTGGTAAATAAATCCACTCCTCATTTTTCCCTCCTCTGGAAACAGATTCCAGAGGGGTTTTCTAAATCCGATTTACTGTTATTAGAAGAGAAAGTCCTCTTCCCTCACAACAAACTGGGTTTATATAAAAAATCTCCAAAAGATCCAGACCCCAAATTTTCTGAAACCTCCGACTTAGATTTGTTATTGGAACTTTCGCTTACGAAGAATGCCGATAGGCTTTCGATTGATGTACAATACAAAGATCCTGTTTTGTCACAAAACTTTGGGAAGGCGGTTTTTGTTTACCAAGAGGAAAAAGAACCAGTTGTAAAATCATTAAAATCATTTGATGTATTTCATGGGAAAAGACAACTCCAACCTTTAACGGGAACTGTCCCTTCTTACTTCGCAGAAGTATCTTCTCCTACAGATGATGAACTTCGCTCTTATTTTACTGCTTCCCTACGTGGAAATGTTTCAGTATTTTCCACCTCTCCGGGAACTACCATTTATTTGGATGGGGTGGAAGTGGGAAAAGCTCCTTTACTTTCTTACCAACTCATCAACGGAAAACATATCCTTTCGTTTGCAAAACCTGGCAAAGATCCGGTAAAACGGAATATCTTAATTCGTGCAGGAAAAACAACTCGTGTATTCCAAGAATGGAGCGATGATATATCCCAAGGAACCATTGTTATTTCCAGTTTTCCTCCTGGCCTCGATATCGTTGTGGATGGTCAGAAAAAAGGAAAAACACAATACGCTGAATCAGGCGTACCTTACGGTAGTTATCCGATACAATTCATACGCACACAAAATGGTTCCAATTTTGAATATGCTAAGGCAGGTATCAAAATTAGACCCAAACAAATTACGTCAATAGCATTGCCCATTTCTTTAGAGGATGGTGTAGGTTGGGAGTCCGAAGAATTTTGGAACCTAACATCGGCATCACCGAATTTCTCTGCTACATTTCCTGGTAAACTTACCTTTGCAAAAAACAAGGACTTACCCAACGGCTGGTATGGAGTATATTCAGAAGACCTAATACCTGATTATTTGGAAGCTGAACTTGTTTTGGATCTTGTAAAAGATCTAAATGGTGCGGTTGGTTTGTCTTTTACTGATCACAACCAAAATACAATTTTAGTTTATATAGACAAAACAGATTTTCATATCATCAAGTTTTCTTCAGAGGAAAAAGAGGCTCCTGTTCGTTCTTCTTACCGTTGGGACAGAGAAGATGAATTAAAAGGAAGAACTGTTAAACTTTCTACTGATATCGAAAAGAAAATGATCCGTTTGTCATTAGGAAATAAAACGGTGGAAGAACTTCCTTGGAATTTTGAAACTTTTTGGAATATAGGTGTATTAACACCACATAACGCTCCCATTACGGGCACACCTCTTCGTGGTGTTAAAATACGATATCCTGACATGGTTAAATTTGAGGAAAGGCTCCAAAAATGAGACAACTTAGTTTTTTATACATCACCTTTGTTCTATTTGTTGGTTGTCAGTCCAGAGATTTTAAACCAGTTACTGTAAAAGATCCGGTTGTCGAAAAATCCGATGTGTCGGATCGCCAAAAAATTGAAGAAGCTAGGGCTCTTGTCGCAGAAGGAAGTAACGAATTCCAGAAGGGAAACATCGATTCTGCATTGGAAAAGGCAAAAACTTCCATTCAAACTTTTGAACTTATCGATGGTTATTCATTACTTGGTTCCTCCTACTATCAGTTAGGAGATTATGAAAATGCAAAACTTGCTTTCGAAAAAGGCAAAAACATTGATCGCAAAAATGAAAAACTCCTTATCGGGCTTGGTACAGTTCAATCCACTTTAGGAGAAAACGAGGAAGCTCTTTCCACTTACCAAACCTTAAGCCAACTCAAACCAGAAGAATCCATTTATACATACAAAACGGGAATCCTTTTAAAAAACCTAGGTCGGTACCAAGAGAGCCTTGTGGTTCTAAAATCTTTGGAAACAAAACCAGAATTTCCTTACCCAATCGAACTTTTAAACCAATTGGGAGATGTCTGTTTAGAATTAAAACGATATGATGAAGCTGAAGCTTACTTTGCAAAGGCGGAAAAACTCAATCCGGAATTAAAAACTGCCAAAGATGCGAAACTTTCTACTAAAATTGCTTCTCTCATCCAACGCGGTAATGACTTCCTAAACAAAAAGAATTATGCAGAAGCCACTTCCGAATTTAAAAAAGCGACAGATTTACAACCTCAAAATGGTTCCTTATGGTCCTTTCTTGGAAATGCTCAGTTACTAAGTGGCAAACTCAAAGAGAGTGAAGATAGTTTTAAAAAAGCTATTTCTTTTGCGGATACAAATCCAAGTGGATATGTTGGATTGTGTAATGTTTATATTCAAACTCATAATTATTCTGATTGTTTAAAAACTTCCAAACAAGCTGGTATAAAAATTCCAAAAAATGCTGAAATTCGCAACAAACAAGGGATATGCGAATGGAAATGGGGAGAAACTAAAAAAGCCACTCTCAGTTTCCAAGACTCAGCTTCTTGGGATCCTAATTTTTTTGAACCCAAACTAAACCTAGCATATGTGTTAATTGATTCTAGTCGTTTTGATGAAGCTTTGGATGTATTAAAAAAAGCAGAATCACACCCTAAGGCAAAAAAAGAAGAGATTCGTAAAGCAAAGGTATTAGCAGAATCTCAAAAGTTTATCGCTAGTGGTGATGTTTTCCTACGCCAAGGAAAACGAAAACAGGCCTTTGATGAATATGGAAGGGCTATGGGTGTGAATCCAGAAAATCCTGCTGCACAAAATGCCTTTGGTCGTGCTTATTTTGCTTTTGGAGAATATAAAAAGTCGGAAAGTTCTTATTTAGAAGCTTACCGAATGGATTCAACCAATCCTGGCGCCTTACAAGGATTAGCCCGTGTGTATGCGAAAACTGGAGAATCCAGAAAAGAAAAAGAATACATTAAAAAACTAGAAATCCTTTCGGCAACAGATCCATTTAGTGCCATCACTTTAGGTAGGATTGCGGAAGACGCAAGCAAGTGGGATGAAGCTGAATCCATTTATATGGGGCTAAAGAAAAAATTTCCGAACAATGATGCAGTAGACTACCGATTGGGAAGTTTGTATTACAAACGCGCCGTAGAAGAAAACGCTAAAGAAAATTATTCTCGTGCAAACGAGTTCATTCAAAAATCCAAAAAATATACTAAAGACATTCCTGAACTGATTGAAACTGAGAAAACGGTAGCAGAGAACTCTCGTTTTGCGGAGATCCTTCCTTTTGTAAAAGAAGGAAATTCATACTTCAACCGTAAAAAATATTTGGAAGCAGTCACTCCTTACCAAAAGGCATATGATCGGGTTCCCAAGGCATCCCTTCTTGTAAAAATTGCAGAATGTTATATTGAGAAAGGTGAGGAAGAAAAAGGCCTTTCCATTTTGGAAAATGCGGTTCGTTCAAACAAAGAAAATGCGATTTCTTTTAAAGAGGGAATTTACTCTTTTTACTATAAAAAAGGGGAATTAAAGAAAGCAGAAGATGGTTTTAACGATATCTTAAAGGAAAAACCAGATTCGTATTACGCATATTATATGTTGGGTCTCGTGACCATGAAACGAAAAAATTACGAAGCTGCCATGGGGGATTTTGACCGTTCTATTTTGGTAAATCCAAATTTTGCACCAAGTAACGTTGCTAAAGGTTTGGCATTTTATAAAATAAACCAACTGGAAAACGCAAAAAGGGAATTTGAAAAAGCAAGAGAGAAGGATTCTGAGTTTGGACTTTCCTCTTACAATTTGGCAATTGCTTATTTCAACGAAGACCTAACCAAAGAAGCAAAATCCATTTTAGAATCAATTCGCAAATCCGATCCGGATTTTATGGATGGTGAGATCCAACTTGCTTATATTTATTATAAAGAAAACAAATTAGAAGAAGCAGAAAAAATCATTGATCATGTTCTCAAAGAAGAACCGTCTGCGGAGGCTTTGTTTGCACAGTTTCGAATTTTGGATGCAAAACAAAAACAGTCTCCTTCTGATAAGGTTAAATCAAAACGAAACCAAGTAAAAGAGAAAATTTTACGTGAATATGGGGAAACTAAATACGCAAGGTTACTTCCTTCTGATGCTTTAGATGATGAACCACTCCATGTAACTGATTTGAATCTTTCAGGAACTCCGGTTTCTACTCCAATCGTATATCCAAACAGAATCATCGTGAATTATGGAACAGCACTAGTAGGATATGATCGAATCACAAAGGAACTTATCTGGAAACAATATACATCCACTCCGTTTCAACTTCTTGTAGCTGGAAAAGAACTTGTAGGGATTTCCAATGATACTGCTACCAAAATTTACCCAGAATCTGGAAGAATGACTTTTAAAAAACAGGTGTTAGCTGGTTGGAAGGTGAAACAAGGTTCTGCTGATGCCAATGGTTTTTTCCTTCTCTTAGAAAAGGAAAAAGGATCCGACAGAAAAATTGTAAAAACAAACCCGAATCTAGAGATTATAGAAGAGTGGAATGGAAACGATTTTTTAAGTTTTTCATTCACAGAGGAAGGAAAACTCGTTGTTCTTCGTGATTTGAAAAAAGAATTTCAAATTCAAGTGTTTGTCATCGGTTCACAAACAGAGAAAGAAAAAAAAGTATCAAACCCAATTGCTAAAAAAGATACGAAAGAATCAGCACAAATTCTCGGCTGTTTGGAAGATTCTTGTTTGATCCAATTGGGAAATCATATGTATCAGGGAACAGAAAAAGCAAAACTTTACTCTTTGGGAACAACTGAATCTATTCGTTCTGTTGTCAAAAATCCGGAGTCATTATTAGTTAATACTGAAAACACCACCTATCTTTGGAAAGGTGGTTCAAAATGGAAAGATTCCTATCCTGTCCAAGGAGATTTTTATTATCCATTGGATGGGCTTGTAGTGGAGGGAAGGTCTAAGGAACTGCTCCTTATCAAAGGTAGGGACCAAACTCCTGTTCCATGGAAAGGCGATCGAGATGGCCTTCGTATCAGTACGGTAACTGTCGACTAACAACAACCCAATCGATATAACAAATGCATCTAAAGTGAATTGGAATATTCAATTCACTTTAGTTCGATTTATATAATAGATTCGTTTCCCTTCGTTTCTTTTTTCTTCTTCGAAAAAGGAAACCGGGAATCCGGGTCTTTCGAATTCATATTCTTTATTGTCCCAAACAAATTTAGGAAATTTTCTAAATAAAGAAATCGTTCGTCTTGCATACGGGCCGTAATCGGTCGCAAATGACAACTTACCACCTGGTTTCAATAGATCGTAAATTTGTTCGAGCATGTGGCCTTGCATGAGTCTGTTTTTTCGGTGTTTTTTCTTTGGCCAAGGATCAGGGAAGTTGATGATGATTTTGTCAAAAATTTCTTTCTCTAACAATTCATCAAAAAACCACTGGAAGTTAACGGTCATATAGCGGATATTCTCCAAACCCAGCGTTTGTCGTTGTTTTTCGGTGTGGATGATTCGGTTTACCTTCTTTTCCATTAGCAAATAGCCTGTTTGGTGATCGTTCTTTGCCAATTCGATGGCAACTTCACCCCATCCAGAACCAAGCTCTAAAACAAAGTTTTGAATCTCATCCGGGAAAGATTTTTTTAGGTCGATTTTTTTTCCCCGCTCTTTAGGTTGCAGGAGGTAGTCTGATTGATAGGAAGTTTTGGTAGTAAACTTCCAAAGTTTTTCTTGGATTTCTGGGCTAACTAACAAATGCATTCCTTCCGATGATGTATTGTCAGGATTTTTAAAAGGAAATAGATGAAAATAACTCTTTTTGGTGTTCGAGGTTCTCTCCCCACACCGATTTCTAAACCGGAACAACGGGAGAAAACTTTAAAGATTCTTCAAATGGCCAAAGAAGAGTGGCAAAAGGATCCAACTTCTTTTTCGGAAGAGGAGTTTTTAAACCATTTGCCCATCCCACTTTCCCAAGATTTGGGAGGGAACACAACTTGTGTATTCATCGAAGGGGATGGGGGTGAAAAAGTAATTTTAGATATGGGGACGGGACTTCGAGTTCTCGGCAACCAAATGGCTCCTCAGGCATTTAGTGGTGAAGATATGGACATCCATATCTTAGTTTCCCATACACATTGGGATCATATCCAAGGTTGGCCTTTTTTTAAACCTGGTTATTCACCTTCTTGTAATATTCACTTTTACTCATGTATTGAGAATTTGGAAGAACGACTAGTTCGCCAACAACACCCAGAAAACTTTCCTGTGACTTTGCAACAAATGGCATCCAAAAAACATTTTCATCTTTGGAAAGAGTTTGAGTCCTATATGTTAGGTGGTCTAAAGATCATTCCATTTGGGCTACGCCATCCTGGATCATGCACTGGATATAGGATTCGTGAAGGAAATAAAATTTTCTTATTTTGTACCGATGTAGAATACCGGGAAGAAGATCGTGAACATTTACTCAAAATGAAACCTCAAATTGCTGGAGCTGACCTCATCATCATTGATGCGCAGTATAGCACGGCGGAGGCAGAAAAAAAATTAGGTTGGGGACACACAGCTGTTAGTAAAGCAGTGGAGTTTGCGGAGATGATGGAAATTCGATCTGTTGTTCTCACTCATCATGAACCGGATCACACAGACCATGAAGTGGCCCGGATCATTTTAGATGAAGCAAGGTTAATCAAACCGGGTGGAATGCAGGTTCATATTGCTCATGAGGGACAAAAGTTCATTCTTTAATTGTTTAAATGAACATTATAATCTTTAATACATAGATTTCGTCTATATTCGTTTTTAGAGTTCATTCATTGATCAAATAATTGGAATGGTAACCTTTTGCTTCCCCGGACCAAACCGGACAATCTAATTTCAGATCTGCATACCAATGGATTTGGTATGGTTTGGCAAAGAATAGTTGGATGAAAAATCGTAAAAACGAAGAAATATTTTCTAAAGCACTCATCGCTGCAATGGCGCGAGTTCGTTTGACAAGAAGGGTACATTTACCTTCGTTAAAATATAAAACCTCTGTTTTTGGGATCGTATAACCAGAAGTAGGTTCTTTTTCCCAATCCAAAACTTCGGCACGTTCCACTGTTCCTTCTAAAACAAGATGGCCAGAATTGTCGAGAACGGCGACTCGGCGAAAAAAAGCACCAGGAAAGTCAGCATTCCCAACAAAACCACCGGTAAAAATTCTATACCCGTCTTTTGTAATGGAACGAACCAGTTCCCATTTTTTGGAGTATTGGTAAACAGGTTCATTGGAGAGGATATGTTCCAAACCACCAACTCCTTTGATTTCTTCTGTGGTTTCTTTGTACCGAATGGTGCCCGTGACTTGGGAATAGGAAAAAGGGATGTCTGCTTGGACAAATTTTCCTTCTTCTTTCAAAGGATACCTTCCTTTTGAAATGGGAACAGAACCACGTCTTGGTTTATAATCTAATTTGATTTCCCAATCCCCATAGTTCATATAGAAAGAATAAATTCCGTTTTTATATTCCATCCAATTTTCCCCACTCCTTTGGTAGAACTGGCCTTTTTTGAATTCATATTCATCAGAATCAAATTCTCGAGTGGAATAAAAAACTGGTTGGTCTTTTGGTTTTAATAAAAGCGATATACCGTTGTTATGTGATCCCGGTCCAAAATTACTGACAAGGAAGGTGGCAAAAAGATTGTATTTTTCATTTCGAAAAGTAAAGTTCCATGCCTGTAGATACCCTTCATCAGGGAAATGTTGGGTTTTAAAGTCTTGAGCAAATGAATTTTCTGTCGGAAGCAGGGCAATCAATAAGCCAATCCAAACCATTCGAAAGAATTGCCGAAACACCGGCAAATCCTAACGGGAGTTTGGAAAAGAATCAAGATTTTTCTTGGGGATTTCCTTTAAATGATAAGGGTACTTGGGAGTGTTAAGGCAAACAAATCACTCAGACAAACGAGCGAAAAGACGGGATGTTCTGTATTGCCTATTTGTTTTAACCTTTCTCTTTCTTCTGCAATTCCGTCGATATGGATCCAGGTTTCTATTTGTTCTTCCGGCAAAATCCTACAAGCCACTTGGTATTCAAAAGGTCCAAGTTTAGAAAAAAAGATTTGTACAGATTCAGGTGTGGAATCGGCCAGAGAGCGACGAAAAGCAAATTGTTTGGATTTCGTTTCTCCTCGCATTTCATAATAATGATTCAGAATTCTTAAGATATGTAAAAATTCTTCTTTTTTTGTCACAAGCTCACGCCACAGGACTTCGGTTTCTTTCATACTTTTCGGGGTGGAAGAACTTTGACTTTGGTTCTTAAAAAAGGATTCTCACTTGAAAAATACTTTCCCCTATCCAAGATGAACGAAACAGGCATGGTCACAGAGATATTAGAAATATTCTGGAAAGAGAAACTCCGGTTTGCCCAATACTGTTTTGATGAATTGGCTTCCTTTGATGCGAAGACCTTTGTAGATAAAAGGACCAGCGGGAAATCGGCGGAATGGACTCTCCATCAGATGATTTCTTACGATCGCAATTTTAGTTTTTTCCTTCCTCTTTCATTACGAATCAGTGGTTTTTTCTTTTTTACTGTCTTCAAGGACCAAGACATTGAAAAGGATTTAGAAGCCATTCGGGACCGGTACAGACCACCGGCATTTCCAGCCCATTTCTGGGAAATACAGATCACAAAGGCAACGGATCTTAAAATCAAAGCAACAGACCCACTGGTTAAAGAACAATGTGAAACTTGGAAAGAGATTCTTGTCCAATTGGAAGCAAAACTTTCTCTCATTTCCGAACGAGATGCTTATAGAAAAAGATATACATCTCTTACGGGAATTCATACCATTTCAGGAGCGATCAATAATTCTACTGAGTTTTGTCACTACCTGTGGAATTTACATATGGTAATTCCAACATAAACGTTTTTATGCGAATCAAAAATTGAATGAGTTTAGGAGAAATCAATGGGAAAAATTAAAGTAAAAACACCGCTTGTTGAGTTAGACGGCGATGAAATGACAAGAATTATCTGGAAAGAAATTAAAGATCGTTTCATCTACCCTTATTTAGACATCACTTTGGAATACTATGACTTAGGTGTTGAATACCGCGACAAAACAGATGACCAAGTCACTGTAGATTCTGCTAACGCGATCAAAAAACACGGTGTAGGTGTTAAATGTGCAACCATCACTCCAAACGCAGACCGTGTGAAAGAATACAACCTAAAACAAGAATGGAAATCACCTAACGGAACCATTCGTGCTATCCTTGATGGAACTGTTTTCCGTAAACCTATCATCATTAAAAACATCCCAGCCGCTGTTAACTCTTGGAAAAAACCAATTGCGATTGGAAGACATGCTTACGGTGATATTTACCGTGACGTAGAAATCCTTGTTGATGGCCCAGGAAAAGTAGAACTCGTTTATACTGATGCTTCTGGAAAAGAAAAACAAAGATTACTTGTAAACGATTTTAAAGCTCCTGGTGTTGCTCTTGCGATGCACAACTTAGATGAATCCATTAAGTCTTTTGCGAAGGCATGTTTCACTTACGCTATATCTGAAAAAATCAGCATCTGGTTTGCAACAAAAGATACGATCTCTAAAAAATACCATGCTCGTTTCCGTGATATCTTTGATCAAATGGCAAAAGAACAAGAAGCTGCGATGAAAGCTGCTGGTATTACTTATAGTTACTACCTCATTGATGATGCGGTTGCGCAAATCATGAAAAACGAAGGTGGACAACTTTGGGCGATGATGAACTACGACGGTGACGTTATGAGTGATATGGTTGCTTCCGGTTTTGGTTCCCTTGGTCTTATGACTTCTGTTCTCGTATCTCCAGACGGAAAATACGAGTATGAAGCAGCTCATGGAACAGTGACTCGCCATTACCGTAAATACCAAAAAGGAGAAACCACTTCTACAAACTCAGTGGCTTCTATTTTTGCTTGGACGGGAGCTCTTGCAAAACGTGGAGAACTAGATGGAACTCCAGAACTTGTAAACTTTGCAGTGAAATTGGAAGAAGCAATCATCGAAACCATCGAAGGTGGTGAGATGACAAAAGACTTACTTTCTCTTTCTACAGCAGCTACCAAAAAAGAATTGGATACTTTCCAATTTATGGAAGCTGTACAAAAACGTTTAGATGCGAAACTAAAATAAGTTTTGTATCATTCATACCCTGTCCTATGGCAGGGTATGATGTTTTCACTATCTTTCTATTTCCTTCCCTTTTTTCCACGTATCTCTTAATTCAAATATTTCCTTGCAATTGTTCAGGTTGGTTGTATATTCAATCTTCTTAATACAGAAGACAATATGTGAACTTTGGAAGTCAAATAGGAAAATGATCGCTGAATTTATAGAATGGTATACGAATGAATCACCGGGACTGAAATCTTCTGTCGAACTTTTTGATAAAGGGATTGGTTATTTACAAAATCAAGGGTTTCAAATCGTAAGAGTCAATATGGGAACACGTACGCTCCACCCGCAAGTGGAATCTTTGTCCTATACTTGGGTTCCTAAAGGAAAATTACAATATTTTGATGAATCCACAACGCCTTTGTTACATTCAAGATCAACTATAGAATCTGAAAATGGATACCTTCGTGAAGTGCGATTTCGATTGGGATCTTTGCAGACCTCTCAATTTGCGGTAAGTCCTGTACAGTATGTGATGTCTACAAAAAAGCCTTATTACTTTGGTTTTGCGGAAAATCAGGAAGACAGACGTCCTTATCCAATCCTCGACGATTTGGCACCGTTAGGTGCTACTGGTTATTTTGCGGTACCCATATTGCAAAAAGGGGTTAGTTATGCTTTTTTAAGTTTAGTGACTGACAAACCAAATGGTTGGTCTAACGAAGAACAAATTTTTTTAAACCAGGTATTAAAAATACTCTCCTTACAATGGATGAACTTCATCCAAAATGAATTAACGGAATCATTACTAAGTATCTACTTAGGTAAACGAACCGGCTCTACTGTGTACTCTGGAAAAATTTATTTGGGTGAGCTTGACAAAATCAAATCTGTGATTTGGTTTTCTGATATCAGGAATTACTCAGGTATGAGTGAAAAATTATCACCTTCGGAAATTATACAGTTATTAAATGATTATTTTGGACTAGCAATCCCACTCATCGAAGCTCATGGAGGAGAAGTACTAAAATTATTGGGAGATGGAATTTTGGCAGTATTTCCCTATACAGAAATCAATAAAACTTTTGTTGGTAAAAAAGTACTTCTCGCTGTTAGAAAGTTAGGTGAACGTTTATCACAACACAATCAATTGAGAGAAAATGAAGAAAAACTCCCCATACATCATGGAGTTGGTTTGCATTCTGGGGAAATCCTTTATGGAAACATTGGTTCCACAGAACGATTGGATTTTACAGTCATTGGAGAGGCGGTCAACTTAACGAGTCGCATTGCTGGTATGTGTGGGGAACTGGGGAAAGCGGTTTTGGCATCAGAAAGTTTAGCAGAACAAATTCCTGTTCGTTGGGAAGAATTAGGGGAACACAAATTAAAAGGAATTAGTAATCCCAAAAAAATATTTGCGATTTCTGAACGTGTGAAGAAAAAAATATAAAATTTTTATTTGTTTAATGAATGTTTCGATACTTCCAAACAGAAAATACAACTAGAAAGGAATCCTTTAAAAAACTAAACTTTGATCCAGGGATATCCTGCCAATCAAGAGGAATTTCAACAATTTTAAACCCGTTTCTGATCAATAAAACTAATAATTGAGTGTCCCATAACCAGCGTAAGTCGGAAATTTTATGAATTACTTGTAAATATGCAGATTTTTTAAAAATTTTGCATCCACACTGCGGATCATACATTTGAATTCGAAAGATAAAAGAAAAGTAAAACGAAAAAATTCGATTTGTAACGTGTCGATAAAAAGACTTTTTTACATTTCTTCCCATCATGATAATTCGTGAACCTGCAAGTAAATCAATCTCAGGATGAAGGTTTATATGATTCCACGTGCGGAACACTTCCTCGGCTGGAGTGGCGCCATCGGCATCCACAAAACCAAAATAATTTCCTTTTGCAACCTTTAGTCCAAATTGGATGGCTCCACCTTTTCCTACATTGGTTTCATATCGTAATAATTGGATTTGAGGATTGGAAAGTAGATGGTTGATTTTCTGTTTTAAAATTTCGAATTCAGCAAGCGGAGTTCCATCATCTACCACCAAAAAATCTACAGACTTAGAACCTTTAAATGTTTTTAAAAGAGATTCTAAAAATTTTGGGAGTCGCTCCGATTCACGGTAACATGGGATGACGAGACTGAGATGATTTTTAGCCATGCGAACAGTTGGAACGGATTTCCTGATTCCCTTCATGCAGTGGAATATATGGATAAAGGGAAATCAAGTAAATTACTAAGTCAATAAATTCTAAGTTAAATTCTTTATCGAACAATGACCCATTTGTCATTCATCCAACTTAAATAAAGAGGGATGGAAGTTCCTTTTTTGGAAGTAATGATGGGTTCGCCTTTATGATCCGTGACACTTAGGATTTGGTTGTTACACAGTAAGGTAAATTTGATGTTCTTAGTATCAAATTTCCAACTCGACCCAATGGCTTTTGTCATATCATTTATGGATTTGAGTTCATCTGCTTCTACATACGGATAATAACGAACTTCTGAAGTGTCTTGTGCACGAAATTGGATCATTGAAAGTATTTTTTTAGGATCCTTTGTGTTTAAAATTTTAGTAAATTCGGAAGCAAACTCAAGTGCCGAAGATTCTTTTTCTTTTGTGAGAGAAATAGATTCTGCTTGGTTCCATAACTTACTTGGTGGATCAAAAGGTGGATCAAATTCTAACTCAGTCCATTCTCCTAAGTTGGCTTGTGTTTGGTCCGGCCACTGAAAGTGTTTTAGAAGAATTCCTTCGTCAGGGAATTGTCCTTTTTGGCCTAACATAAGTTTGACTTCTGCTTTTTTTGATAGACCTTCTTTTTCTTTGCCTTTTCTTTCTGTGAGCCGAATTTTGATTTTGTTTTTTCCTGGGATGATCCAGTAATTGATGTCTGCTTGCCCAGAGGAATCATCATTGGAAGATCCGTCTCGAACATCGTATCCGTTTGCGCTGATTTCTAAATTGACTGAATAGTTTTTGTAAGTGATGATATAATAACCTTCTTTGGGAAGTCCGAGAGAATTTGGATTTACTTCGCCAAAAATAGGCTGAATGCAGAGGGACAAAACAAGAAAAAGGAACAAGATTCTTTGCATTTACGTTCTCCAACCGTTAGGTATCGGAGGAATCTAATCAATAGAAAAGAATTGTCGATGAGAAATTAAATGACTGAATCTTTTTTAAAAGATTTTAGAAATTAAAATCAATCGAAAGGATAAAGTTATAGAAATTTTTTTCCATGGCGATCGAAAAAGAAATTTGTATTACAAGTCGAACAGTGCAACCTACCATATTTTTTGGCCGGGATTGGTTTACTGCAAGAAGGACAAAGGACAGTTTTATTGATAAAAGTCGATAGACGAATGTTATGTTCCAGTCGATCTAAAAATTTATATCGGATAAAGATTTGGGCGATGATAATTCCCATTAAAAAGGAGATTACTTGTCCGCCATAAACACTCCGCACTTGGTTGTGTAATTCAACAATATAGAAATAGGATTGGATGAGAATCCAAATACTGAGACTGATAAAGATTGGTATATCACGGAAGGTGGCTTTTTCAAACACCATCGTACTTTTTACATTAGGAAAAAAAACAAAGTACATCCCAAGGATTCCTGATATGACCCCAGAAGTTCCGATCACTGGAATGATAGAGTTCACATGAAATATAAAATAAGTTAGGTTCGCTAGAATTCCAAAAAATAGAAAGAGAAGGAAAAAATAAAAATGTCCGACTACATCTTCTATATTGTCAGCAAACATATATAGATAAACTGCGTTGGTAAACCATTCAGAAAAGGAAGAGTTAAAGAAAAAGGAAACAAATAAACTGAACCCAAACTCTTTTTTTGGTGTGAATGCATAAGACCCCGGATCATCAAAAAATAAAGTCAACATAGTAAGCAAAATAAACCCAAGGGTTAGGATTGGTTTTTTAAAATTATGATTTGCTTTTTCGAATACAAACATTGTTAGCTGGCCTTGGACTCTGCCAATAATTGTAATAAATGATTGTATTGCCAATCTCTTTCTTTTTGGACAGAATGATCAGGATCTAGATTTTCGTTTGCTCTAAAGACGGCTTGCACTGAATAATTAGCAGCACCTATGGCATGGGTTTTTACATGGGCGGTGGCGACAGCTTGCCCGGCTGCCCGAGCCACAGACTTTTCTGGATGATCCATCTCGATCTTTCTTGCTGTAGCATGGGAATCCAAAGCAGCCTTTCGCACCACGGCCATGCTAAACTTCCCTGTCTTGATCCATTCTTTTAATACATTTAGGGCTTCTTTGGGATGCTGATCCTTGCAATCGGAATTCTCAAAATAGAAAAACACTCGTTCCACACAATCTAGCGCCCACCGAGCTGATGTTTTGTGGTCAGTCCTGGAGAGTAAATCCATAATTCGACTGTCTTTAGTTGCAATGCTAAATTTAGATTTTTTAGCCATGTTCCCATCGTATCCGATCGATCTGTCTTTTAAAACGATTTTAAAACCAGAGGTAAAACAAAAATGTAAAACCTAGGAGGATTCCATACAACCATTCATCTCGTTTTCGAAACAAGGTGGTTAAATTTTGATTCATTGATCTTTTTCCAATCGTAATAGCGATAGAAAAAATCAAAAAAAGTAGAAATCCGGAAATCGATATATATAATTTGAATTCGGGAGTTTGGATTCTTGTGGCAATCAAGACAAAAAATAGAAAGAAAAATAGAATCCAATACTTAGTTTTTGATTGCAGAAAAGTTGGTTGGGTAAAAGTCCCATCAGATATTTTTAAAGGCTCTAGTCGTTCTATTTTTTGATCCGTAGTATGGTTCTTTTTTTTGTTTTGGAGATAGGCCGCTAAACTCAAAGTTACAATGGCAAAATGGAAACTAAAAAAGACTCTATGTAGAAAATTGAGTTCTTCACCAAATGTTTGTTTTATGAAAAAAGGCGCGAAGTGCGAATAAAGAACTGGCGATAAAAAAGAAAAAATCGGTGTGAGAAGAATGGTGATACAAATCATTCGACTACTAATTTTGAAATTCAAAATTCCTAATAAAAAAACAACCAGCAAAGCAGGGGTAAAATGAGAACTTTGGTTGGAAAGTTCGATAAAGAAATTTTTCTTAGAATTCGGATCTACAAAGAGTATCGCAAGAACCGTAACTAATACGGAAAATACTAGAAGAAAGATGCGGCCTGCCTTCATTTCTTCTTCATCGATCAGTTTTTTACCCAATCTTTGCTGAAACGGTTTATAAAAATCAATCGTGAATAGAGTGGCTGCAGAATGTAACATAGAGTCAATACTAGAAAAAATCGCACCAAGGAGTCCAGCAAGGATCACACCGATTAGTCCATATCCAAACGGAACTACAAATACAACTAACTTGGAAAAGGCTTCGTCTGGAGCGATGTTTGCCGTTTCTCCAAGAGTTGTCCAAATTTGATATGCAGCCACTCCGGTAAGGATAGAGAAAAAAGGAACTGTTAGTTTGAGAAGTCCACCCACTAGGATTCCAAGCCGTGCTTCTCTCAATGATTTGCCACCTAATGTGCGCTGCACGACGTATTGGTTGGTATTCCAATAAAAAATATGTAATAGGAATAGTCCACTTAGAGCCCCAGTCCAAGGAAGGGTGGGGTGGTTCGGAGGCAGATACAAATTCATTTTGCTCAGTCCATCCGTCCTACTTTCTTCCTTTGCAAGTAATTCAAAAATTCCTCCCACTTCTGGTCTAGTGATGGAGAGGTAAGCAAGGAGTAATCCTGAGGCTAAAATTAGAAAAGTTTGAATGACGTCGGTGTAAACCACTGACTTCAGACCACCAAACCATGTATAGATGGTTGATGTAAAGGCAATCCAAATAACAACTTCTGTATAAGTAATTTGGATTCCCGTATCTTTGATAAAAGGGAGAAAACTACGGGCACCAATGTACAGTGCCCCTGTAAGTTGGATGGTGATTAAGATGAGTGAGATTCCCGAATAAATCCGTCCGGCAGCGAGACCAAATTTGCTCTGTAAAAATTGGGAGAGGGTATAGAATTTTTTTCTTCGAAACAGAGGAAGGAATACAAAGGCCAAAAGAACTATGGCCGGGATGGATCCAAATTCATAATGGCTTTGGGCAAACCCAACAGAAAATCCAATCCCAAGCATTCCAACCAAATGGTTGGCCGAAATATTGGTTCCAAATAAGGATCCTGCAATCCCCCACCAGGGAAGGCTCCTTCCACCAAGAAAGTAATCAGAAGAGGAAGATTCTTTTCGGCCAGCGTACATTCCCACTCCCAAAACGAGAACAAAAGTAAGCCCGAAAAAAAGGATGTCGATCGCCGCTATCATAACAGATAATTGATTCGCCATATTGGATATTTTCCGAAATTATGGCAAGCGATAGATTTTCGGGAATTCTCTCTTGTCTTTGCCCGGGATTTATCTTCCAGTAGAAAAACAATGAATCCGATCCCGAAAGCACCCACCATTCGATCCGAACATCCTGCCGTAGAAGTATCTTGGTTTTGTGACCTTTGCAATGGAGATTATGAATATTTAGGATTACCGGATGGTTCCTTACGCTCTAGTTTCGAACATTGTTCGGATATCATTCGTTTGGCGGACGAACTTGGGTACCAAAACATTCTATTACCCTCATCTTACCAAACTGGGCAAGATACTTTGACCTTTGCTGCGGCTGCATCACAATTCACAAAAAAAATTTCCCTCCTAACTGCGATTCGGTGTGGTGAAGTCCATCCGCCCATGCTTGCAAGGACATTGTCCACATTGGATCATATGTTAAAGGGAAGACTCAATATCAATATTATCTCTTCGGACCTTCCAGGAACCCAAAGGGATTCCAAAACGAGATATGAAATTTCGAAAGAAGTCATTCAAATTTTGCAACAAGGTTGGACAAGGGACCGAATCCAGTTTGAAGGAAAACACTATCAGTTTGATCTCCCATCAGATCCTGTAAAGTCCTACCAACAAAACGGTGGGCCTTTATTGTATTTCGGCGGGATATCTCCCGATGCACGTGCACTATGTGCCGAGTTCTGCGATGTATTTTTAATGTGGCCTGAAACAGAAGAAAGATTGGCTGATACAATGAATGATTTGAGTCTTCGTGCAGCTTCTTTCGGAAGGAAAATTGATTTTGGGCTTCGTATCCATTTGATTGTAAGAGATACAGAAAAAGAAGCAAAAGATGCCGCAAAACAATTGTTATCAAAAATTGACGTAGAAAGAGCAAATGATATCAAACACCGAGCATTGGATTCTAATTCCGCGGGAGTGCTTCGTCAAGATGACTTGCGAAAGTCTGCCGATGCCGATTTATTTATCGAACCACTGGTATGGTCAGGGATTGGTCTTGCTCGTTCTGGATGTGGATCGGCCATTGTGGGAACCCCAGAACAAGTGTATGAAAAAATCCAAAGATACATCAAAATGGGAATTCGTGCTTTTGTATTTTCTGGTTATCCATTGATGGAAGAATCCAAACTATTTGCAAAATCAGTGCTTCCGAATTTACAAACGATCAACTTTGCAGAAGCGCAAAATCGGAAACCCAAAGGGATTCCTGTCACACCACTCACAACTGGAGAGAGAAAATGAAAGTTTTCCAAATTGAATTTCCAAAACACAAATTTTCAATCTCAAGATTAGTGTATGGAATTTGGAGGTTACATGAAGACAAAGAAGGTAACTCGCCAGAAAGAATTTTAAAAAAAATAGAAACCTGTCTCAGTCTTGGGATTGATACCTTTGATCACGCAGACATTTACGGTGGTTTTGAAAATGAAGAATTGTTTGGTAGAGCCTTAAATCAAAACACTTCCATCAAATCAAAAATCAAAATCATTACGAAGTGCGGAATCCAAGTTCCGGGATCTAAATTTTCCACCAAACATTATAATACTTCCAAAGAACATATCCGATACTCCGTCGAACGTTCGTTACGAAAGTTGCAAGTGGATCATTTGGATGTGGTTCTTGTCCACAGACCTGATCCTTTAATGAATCCTTATGAACTAGCGAAAATATTTGAATCACTTATAAGTGAAGGAAAGGTAAACCATTTTGGAGTTTCGAATTTTACTCCTTCCCAATTCCAAATGTTACAAACTGCTTACAAGAAACCTCTTTTTACAAACCAAGTAGAATTTCATCCGTTTCACACAGAATCATTGTTTGATGGGACTTTTGACCAGGCCTTAGAACATAAAACCCATCCGATGATTTGGTCACCAACAGGTGGGGGCCGGATCTTTTCACCAAAGTCGGAAAGGGAAGTGGTCACAGTGGCTAAACTAAAAGAAATTGCAAAAGAACATGGGTGTAGTTTGGATCAAGTCCTTTATTCATGGTATCTCAACCATCCTGCGGGACTTGTTCCCATTTTGGGAACGAATGATCCAGGACGAATCCAATCGGCAGCCGAATGTTTTTCTTATCCTCTCTCACGAGTGGAATGGTTTTCTATTTTAGAAGTGGCCCGTGGTAAGGAAGTCGCGTGATGGATATATGAAGAATGGAAATCGAATCTAACCTCTAAAATGACAGGATTTCCTCTGTAAGTGATTTGACGAATTGAGAAAGATATTGATCGCTATATTGGATAAAAATCCCGTATAGCGGATTTAGGTTCTCGCTTGTCTTAGAGGTTTTGGTGGGATGGGAGGAGAGAGGTGGTTTGTTATGCTTTCTGAATTGGCTCCCAACGATTATTTTTCTGGAATTTCTTTAACAGCAGACCTGGCTGATGATTTACATTCTTTTGGATCGGGCCTTCCTTCTGAACATGTCTGGAACCGCACCGTAGAAACTATTGCGAGGATTCCTGAAATCATAACCACATGGATTTTGGAATATCTTCCTGAATCACAAAACTTTCGTTTGCTGGCTCTACACAGTCATTCTGACTTTTATATCCCTGATCTTGTTTCTAAATACTCTGTTCCTTGCCATCATGTCGCGGATTCCAATATGATTTTTGAAATGAATCTAGTAGGTGATGAATCTTTTTTTCGACCTCTCATTGAAACTCTTCCCGAGAAAACATCTGCGATGTATTTGGGATATCCCATTCGATCGGATATTGGTACTGTGATTGGAGTGATTGGAATGGTAGTAGAAGATAAGTTCAAACATAAATTTAAGAATCTAAAACTCATTGATGTGATTGCAGACCAATTGAGCCAAGAATTGATTCGATTCAAAAATGAAAATTTGATTTCACAAACCCTAAATACTGCTTCCTTTGTGAAACATTCATTGGCAGAATTGTTTCGACTTCTCTCTACTAAATCTAGTGACCTAACAACAATTTGCCGAAATTATTTACAAACGGGAATTAAACTTTTTGGGTTACCGCTGGGACTCATAACATCCAAAATTGGAGAAAATTGGGAATATAGCCTTGTAGAAGGAAATGTACATGGGATTTTCGAGGGACAAAGGTTTTCCAAAGAAGAATCCCAATTCTCGGCCCAGAACTTTTCTGGCTCGGCCAAAATTGAAAATGAAATTTCAGAGAATTCAGTTCCAAGAGTAAGAGATCATTTACTGGAACTCGGTGTTTCTTGTCTTATGGAGTTTCCGCTTATAGTGCATAACCAAACCATCGGGGTTTTGGGTTTTTATGGATTTAAGGATCAAAAAATTGAATCAATAGAATTAACCCAAAGAGTTTTTGAACTGATGGGGATAGGTCTTTCCAATACAATCGAAAAACATAATATCGATTTATTATCGAAGATTGTTTTTTTGGAAAAGGAAAATCCAACAGCATAGATTTGGTTTTAAAACCCAGTTTTGTTTTGGTAAAAGACAATCAAACAAAACCTGGTTAGAATTCATTCCTATTAAATATTGACTAAACGTTCGATTGCTTCCTCTTCTGAATTCAGAAAAAAAACATCTGTCCCTGAATTCATTTCATAGATAAAATCACTTAGGCTTTTGCTAGCATAGATAGAAAAATCACCTACGATTGCCAGTTTCATCCGATAGTTGACTATTTTTTGTAATACTTCACCAGCAATTCCTGTTTTTAGTTCAAAGAAGTCCGAAACAAAATGTGATTGTTTCATTACAAAACGATCACATCCCGAATCATATTGGATGGTGGCAAAAAAGTCTAGTGCTGAAGAACCGTCTTTGATCAGCGTTTCTTCTGAATCAACAATGGCGATTTCTATATTGTTTTTATTAAATTTACGAACGTTCATTGGTTACTTTGCCGGTTATTATTCGAGACTTTTTTATTTCATTTAATAAGAATTCTTTTTTTAGACAGATTGGAAATTAGATTTCAACCAAATCCTCACCGCAGTAATCCTGAAATCCAAAAAAACACCTTAGTATGGCCGTACTTTTTGATTTCTTTTCAAAAATAGATTTGACTTTTATTGTATATATAGCTAGTTTTTTATATAACCAATTAGTTATGCAAACACTTGATGCCACATTTTCAGCCCTCGCTGACCCCACTCGTAGGGCCATTCTCATGCGCCTCGCGAAAGGTGATCTAACGGTCATGGAACTTGCCAAACCCTTTCGAATGAGCCAACCCGCCATTTCCAAACACCTTAAAGTTCTGGAAGAGGCAGGACTTGTTTCTACGACCATCCGAGCCCAAGAGAGGCCCCGTAGGTTGGAAACAGCGCCGTTAAAAACGGCAATTGATTGGATCGAAAAATATCGGCAAATGTGGGAAAAAAGATATCAAGCGTTAGATGGACTACTTTTAGAATTACAAACAATACAAACCAAAGGAGATAAGAAAAAATGACAACAAACAAAAATGAAGTAAAGTTAGAACGTCGAGGAGAAACAGAGGTTGTGTTTACACGATACTTCGACGCACCACGAGAATTGGTTTTTGACTGTCATACCAAACCTGAGTTAATGAAAAAGTGGCTGATTGGGCCTGAAGGTATGGTGCTAGAAACCTGTGAACAAGATTTGAAAGTAGGTGGCAAATATTTGTATCTCTATTCGGACCAAAAAGGAAACAAATCAGGTGTATACGGAACCTTTCGAGAGGTAGTAGTTCCTGAAAAGTTAGCCAATACCGAAAATTATATTATGGAAATGGCAACCTTCGACCCGAAGGCTCCTGAAGATCCTAATGCCACATTCGAATCGCGAACATTTACAAAAGAAGGCGCTAGGACACTGATGACTCATCTCTGCCGTTATGCGTCACCTGATATTTGTAAGATGATGGTGGAATCCGGTGCCGCAGATGGAATGGCAGAATGTTATTTGGAGTTAGATAAGTTACTCGGAAAGATTGGGTAAGAACCAGAGTTTAGTTACCGAAAAACAAGGTGTTTGCAAGACCTTGTTTCGTTCTTCATAAAAAAATATTTCAATCATTCAAAAACTACTATTTTCTAAAAGTAAATGAAATAACTAAAAAACAAAATAAGTTTATAAATTAAAATGATAATTTATGTAACAATTCTAATTGTAGTTTTTTACTTTATTGGTATGTTTCTTTTCAAGAAACGTCGCTATGATTCCTCATTTAATCTTGTTTTTAAGGAAAGAGTAACACTTACTAAGAATCAATTTTTCCAAACATTTTACGATGACAAAATTCCTGAATTTATAGTGATTGAAACTTTAAGTATTTTGGAGGAATTGTTGCCGTTTGATACAAGTAAACTTTATCCGGATGATTCTTTCAAAGGGAATCTAAATTTTTTATGGAAATATACAGATGAATTTACTGATATTGAAATCATCGAAAGGTTGGAAAATAATTTCAAAATAGAAATTAGTAATGAAGAAGCTGAAAACATAAATTCTTTTGACGACATTGTCAAACTTGTCACAAAAAAATTAAACCACTCCTAACAGGGAATTTACATGTCACTCTCTCACTGTAATCAATTCTTTTGACTGGAACATGTCAATTGGTGAAATGACATGTTTCGCTGACCACTCAAAATAAAGATCATAATGTTTACCGAGAAGAGAGTTTCCATAATCTTTCATTTTGCGAACGGTTTCAGGATTTAAGACTTGTTTTGAATTGTGAATGCGTTTGATCACATACTGATCCTTTGTTCCTCTGTGTAATAAAAGAATTTAAGTCTGTTAATTTTACCGGTTCAACGGCTTCTAAAACTTTATAAGTATTCCCATATTTGAAAATAATTCCGACATGTGTGTATCTAGATTTTGTTGCTAATTTAATGGCCGTTGCTTGTTCAGAGAGTGATTCATGGAAGATAATATCACCTTCCTCTAGTTTGGAAATACCAATCGGTTTTGCAAAACTATTTGAATCGAATGTGATGGAATAAAAAGAAAACCGGAATTCCCCACCTACCAACTTATCTCTTTTTTATCCCTAAAGAATTTTCCTGTAGGTCCACCATCAGGTAATGTTGCTGCCCAAACGATAGTCTCTGCCCCTTTTTCCACAGGCCTTGTGGCACTGGCCCCGCCCATATCGGTTTTTACCCAACCAGGACATACCGAATTGATTTTAATATTTTTACCAACGGCTTCAGCACTTGCAACATTGGTAAGGGCATTGATGGCTGTTTTAGAAATACGGTATGCGGGATACCCACTGCCCATTTCGGAGAGTTGTCCCATCCCAGAACTAACATTCACTATGCGACCAAAATCATTTTGAATCATCATAGGTAGAAATGTTTGGATCAAACGAAGGGGACCGTAAAGATTCACAAGAAGGGTTCTATGAAGATCTTCGCTTGTAGTATCAAAAAAAGAACCAGGATCGGCAAAGATACCGGCATTGTTCACAAGGATATCGAGTTTTCCAAAACTGCCTGTGATGGTATCTAGAGCCGCACTGATACTTTGTTCTTTCGAAACATCCAGAGAAAGGATTTCTCCTTTTCCGACAGCCTTCACTGCCGTTAAAGTATCTTCGGCCTCTCCTGGATTTCTGGCACCAATCAGAACATAGATTCCTTGTTTTGCCAGATCGACGGAGACTTGTTTTCCAATCCCTCGGTTGGCTCCTGTGACCAGTGCAATGCGTTCCTTGGATGTTTTCATAGAAATCAAATCTCCTTTAGTAGTTTTTCAAACCTACTGCTCTACTATAGACTGTTTTTACTTGGCCTTAGATAGTTCTGTAAGCCATTTTTCGGTTTGTGCTTCAATAAAGGCTTTGTCTGTGATCACCCACTTCGACATAAGAACGTGCATTCCATTTTCCACGACCACCTTACGATTGAGTGGACTTGGAGTTTTATCTAATCCAAAGTTAGTATAACCTTCTAACATCTTTGGGACACTCGCTGTTGGATCTTGTTCTTTTTCATTTTTATAGTAGTACAAGAGTAAGGCGGGTGAAGTTACCTTACGAAAGACAGAAGGAACCGCAGCATAGTTTTTTAAATCATTCACACCCACAAGAGCTGAAAAGTATTGTTCTGGATACCAAAAGTTATTTCGTTCTGGTAATACTTTGGGATTATTATTGTGGGAGGATGATCTAACTTTTCCTTTTAGTAAATGAATGAAAGTGAGTCCACCAGGGTAATTTAGAATATTCAAACTTCCATCCACAGGTGCATAAAACGGATTCGCTAAAACGAGCCCATCTACTTCTTCGGGATATTCGGAAGCAAGCCAAGTAGCAAGAAGGCCTCCCATCGAACTTCCAAACACAATCACGCGATCTCCTTGAGATTGCATCATGTATAAAGCTTCACGAGAAGCATCTAAGTAGTTGTTAAAATTTTGATCTCTTTGGTCTTCTTTGTTCGTTCCATGACCCGGCAATCGAAGTAAGTAAGTATTGGCTTTAAATTTTTTAGCCAGTTTTTCCATCACTTCTTCACCTTCCGCACGAGAGGCACCAAATCCATGGATGTATAAAAATGCCAGTGGAGTTTTTTTACCAAAACTGATATAACGTTCTTCGTTTCCCGGTCTATGGTTTTTACGTTTACTCTCGGCTAACTTCTCTTGGAAGTAAACTTCAAAGTTCGCATAACTTAGATTTGCTTTTGGTTCATACTTGGGACGACCCGCACAGGAAACTAATACAAAGGAAACGGTGATAAGGAAAACAGCAGACAGCTGTCGAAGGTTGTGGAATAAAGAACACGATTTAGCCATACAAATGGAAAATATTACATTGGATTTGCTTTCTTGTAAAGAGAGAAAAACCCTTGGCATAGGAAGGGTCGTACGAAAAAAGGTAGTAAATACCCCATTCTCATAAGGAACATCCCGGAATGTATAGCCAATTCACAGAGCAACAACTTGAAATCAGAGATTTAGTTCGTAACTTCGTAAAAAAAGAAATCCCACATGAAGTCGCATTGCACTGGGATGAGAAAAACCAACACCCAACTGAACTCATCAATAAAATGCGTTCGGAACTTGGAATTAACGGTCTTGTCATTCCAGAAGAATACGGTGGATGGGGACTTGGTGCGATAGAACAGTGTTTGGCCATCGAGGAACTTTCTCGTGGATGCCTTGGAATCGCATTAGGATTTGCTTACACTGGTCTTGGAATCCTTCCAATTCTTAAAGGTGCGACTCACGAACAAAAATTAAAATGGCTTCCTGAAATTGCGGACGGTAAGTTCGGAGTTTCTTTCTGTTTGTCTGAGCCTGGTGCTGGTTCTGACGTTCCTGGTATGACCACTCGCGCTGAGAAAAAAGGCGACAAATGGATCATCAACGGTGCAAAACAATGGATCACTGGTGCCTCTGATGCCCAAGCCTTTACTGTATTTGCTTATACTGATAAAAACCGCGGAACACGTGGAGTCTCTTGTTTCTACGTTCCACGTAACGCAAAAGGTTTAACTGTTGGTAAAAAAGAAGATAAACTCGGAATTAGAGCATCTTCCACACACCAAGTTATTTTTGAAGATTGTGAAGTCGGTGAAGACGCACTCGTAGGAAAAGAAAACCTAGGTTTCGTTTACGCTCTTCAAACTTTGAATGCTTCTCGTCCGTTCGTAGCGGTGATGGGAGTGGGTGTAGCGCAAGCAGCACTTGACCACGCAGCTCGTTACGCTCGTGAGAGAGAACAGTTCGGTGTTAAAATCGGAACTTTCCAAGCAGTACAACACATGTTAGCTGATATGTCTATTAAAGTAGAAACTGCAAGAGAAATCACTTACAAAGCAGCTCGTCTTTCTGATGCAAACGATCCTAACCTTCCAAAATACTCTGCAATTGCAAAAGCATACGCTTCTGAATGTGCGGTTCAGTGTGCTACTGATGCAGTTCAAATTTTTGGTGGATACGGATACACGAAAGAGTATCCAGTTGAGAAGTTAATGAGAGATTCAAAAATCCTCACAATCTTTGAAGGAACCACTCAAATCCAAAAGAACGAAATTGCAGCTTACGTAATCAAAGAAGCAGCTTCTAAAAAAGACTAATTCGATTTTTAGAATCGAATGGTTAGAGAGAACCCTCTGGCAAGTTTGTCAGGGGGTTTTTTTATTTTGGGAGAGGATTTGGGGTTTGGTGGGGTACAGGATTGGATGTACGTATCCCCACCCTGATTGGGTGGGGTGTGACCACCCGCCACCCAATAACTTCCCTATACAACATCCTCCCATTTCTCACTACCTAAAAAATGTATTTGCAAATTTTAATATAAGGAAGTTCATCTTTCTACATCCATGAATCAAAATTTCACAATCCGAGTGGTCGATTCCCTAGATCATCCCAAAGCCAGTCTTTGTTTGCACCATCTATGGGAAGAAATCCAAAATCGATATGGATTCCAAGCGCCGAATCCCATGGACTTCCAAGATTTTTTGCCACCTCTGGGAAGGTTTTTCCTCGCCGAACATTCCGTAACGGGTGAAGTGATGGGATCGGCCGCATATTCAAAGTTCAGTGATACGCAGTGTGAGTTGGATGCGGTTTATGTATTTGCAAAGTTTCGAAAAAACAATGTCGCAAGATCTTTGTTAAATGACTTAGAAAAACAAGCACAAACCGACCATTATTCTTCCTTGATCTTACGAGCTGGTGCCCCACAACCAGAGGCATTAACTTTATATAAAAACTTTGGATTCAAAGAAATTCCCGCTTTTGGTAAATGGATAACAGATCCCACTGCTATCTGTTTTGAGAAAATAATAATCTGAGCGATTTATACTTCGGGATTCTCAGATTTTCTATTAAAAACGTTCTTTGCTAAGTAGAAATATTTGCGGATAATTCCCTAGTGTATCCACTCGATTGTTATCAAGTTGTTTTATCGAAAAACCTAATCGCTTAAAAATAAACTTTACATACGAATTTTTGTTCCTATGTTTTTCCCTATGTTTAAAAAAACACTCTCACTTATCTTCGCTCTCTTCTTTGCAATTCAATGTGCTGGTGACAAAAAAGAAACAGATGTAACTTCCTTAGCACTGCTTGGTCTACTTAGCAGTTCTTCCTCAGGATATACAGGAACTTGTACAACAACCTTCGGTGCCGGAGTTCCTTCTTGGATCCAAACAAGTTTTACATGTGTGACTGTGTCTGTCAGTGGATCTAATTATGTTTTTAAATTTAACTCACTGCCAACATACAAAAGTATTTATTGGGGTTCCTCTAGTGCAGGGTATGAATCGACGATGTATGTGAATTCGGGTCAAGCAAATGCGAAAAACCCCAATTTAATTAAATCTCAAAACTATACTTTGACAGTTCCAGCCGATAATACAAATACTTCTGCTCCGTCTTCTGGATTTGGTATGATTGGAGTTTCAACTAATGGAATTGCTATTTATAATGACCAAGCCGCACCCGGTGATTCTTTGTCGACTGAGTATTATACATTCGATTCTTCGCAAGGACACCCTACGAATACGGGATCTTATCATTATCACGTGGAACCTCCAAAAATTTCCAATAACGACAGCAAACTAGTAGGTATCGCTCAAGACGGTTATTTGATTTTTGGAAAAAAACATGATTCGACCACAGCGGGTTTAACTACTGGTTTTACTTTAGGTGGAGCCACTAGTAGTACACAGTGTACGGGTGGTGGATTAACTACTGCTGTGCCAACCACTTGGGCTGGAGCAACCGATTACAATAATCAAAAAACAGCTGGATCAGCTCGTCATTACCATGTGAATAATGGTTCCGAGGTAAACGGAATTCTACTTTCCGGAAAACTCATTGGATCCGGTGGATCAGCAAACTAAATTCCAAAATTAAAATCATGGAATTGGTAAAACGAAGTCAAATTTTCCTTTATTTGGTTCTTCTCACCTCTTTTGTTCATTGCGGAGAGGTGGTGATGGATAATGATCCAGACTTGAGTCTTGGATTGGAAAGTATCTATTACTATAAGGGCCAAAAATTTTCTGGAAAAATGAAATCAATCCATCCAAACGGAACCATTCGTATGACATCTTTTAGGGACGGCCTGGAAGATGGACCAACCGTTGATATCTATGCAAACGGTCAATTGGGTGCAGAGTATTTTTACAAACAAGGGAAACGCACTGGCACTCATCGAGGTTGGTATGAAAACGGCAAAGCCAGATTCCAGTTTTCATATGAGAATGATTTAGCGGAAGGTGACCATTGGGAATGGCACGAAGACGGAACTGTCTATCGGTTTGCCAAATTTAAAAATGGGACCAACATTGGAACAAAAGTTTGGCGAAAAGACGGTAAAATATATTCCAATTATTCATATACTCCTGAGCGGTTGTATGGAGTGATTGGCTCCAAACTTTGTTTTAAACTCAAAGGTGATGAGACAAATAAAAAAACAGTTATCAATCCATGATCAAATTGATTCGATTTAATTTTCTATTTTTCATAATCAGCATACAATTATTCTCTTGTGGTTGGTTCCAACGCGAAGATGGAGAAAAAGATTCTAAAATAACTTTTTTTGATACGCCTAAAAAAGATTCACTACCTTATTTTCGTGGTCGCGATTTAGAAGCATTTTGGGTGGATAAAGGCCAAACACCAAATTCTGCAAGAAAGGTAGATCCTTTTGTATTTCAAAACCAACTCAGTCAAAATATCGATGAATCACATTTTAAAGGAAAAATAACAGTCGTATCATTTTTCTTTGCTAGGTGCCATGGGATTTGCCCAAATATCATCCGAAATTTGAAATTTGTTCAATCGGAGATTACCAAATCTCAAAACATTCAGATTGTTTCTTATTCTGTTACCCCTGATTTGGATACTCCGCCTGAATTAAAAAAATTTGCAGAGGAAAAGGGGATTTATGCTAAGTATTGGAGTTTGTTAACTGGAGATAGAGAAAAAATCTTCGAAATTGCTCGTAATACATTCCAAGCGGATACAAATACAACTAACAAAAATCCAACGAAGGACTTCGTTCACTCAGAACAAATTTTTTTAATAGATCCCAATTTAAATTTTCGAGGAGTCTATAATGGAAACCGGAGTGAATCGATAAAAACCATGCTTAACGACATGAAATTGTTAGTTGGAGAATTTGCGGCAAATCCATAGGAAATCATTAGGTTGATTTTTTAATTTTTCTATAAAAAAAGGGCTGACTTCGTTTTCTCACTCTGACAAAATCATACTTCTGTTTTATGGGGGTGGCTCTTTGTGAAAAAGAAGAAAAACGACAATCTAATCCCTCCTTCCACCGTAAAAGCAGAAGGCAAAAAACAAGAACTCATCCTAAGACAAATGGAAACCCTAGGAAAACTGGGGCACTGGGAAGTCGATTTTGTAGGCCAAACCTTACATTGGTCAGAAGGAGTGTTTCACATTTTAGAAATGGATCCTTCTTCCATGCCTGTCGACCTAGAGACTGGATATCAATTTGTACATCCAGAAGACAGAGACATTGCTACCCAACATATGAAAGAGGTTTTGGAAAAAGGAATTCGTTACGATTTGGAATGTAGACTGATTACCACAACGGGAAAAGTCAAATTTGTTCATTCTCTTGCGGAAGTGGTTCGAAATGAAAAAAATGAACCCCAACAAATCGTAGGAATTTTTCAAGATGTCACCGAACAAAGAGAAGCATATCAAACTTTGCTCGCGCAAGAATTAAGACTTAGCACAATCCTTCAATCTGAACCAGAATGTGTGAAAGTAGTTTCACCAGATGGAATTCTTGTAGAGATGAATCCTGCAGGATTACAAATGATCGAAGCAAATTGTCCAGAAGATGCCATCGGACAAAAAGTTGAAAAATTAGTAAACCCTGCAGATTTAAAATTTTATCAAACAATTCATAACAATGCTCTGCAAGGAATTAAGTCGAGTACTCGATTTCGAATCATCGGGTTTAAAGGCACGGAACGATGGTTGGAAAGTACGGCGGTTCCTTTAGAAAACCAAACTGGAGAAATCATTTCTGTTCTTAGTGTCACAAGAGATATATCTGAAAAAGTCATCGCTGAAGAAAAATTAATTCGGATCAAACGAAACCAAGATGCCCTGATCAATAGTACATCTGATTTGATTTGGTCTTTAGATTCTAACTTTTGTTTAATAGCTGCAAATAAATCATTTTTAGATGTGATGGGATTTCTTCGTGGATCAATTGCAAAAGAAGGAGATTCCGTTCTTATCATGAGCCAAGGTGAAGCCTTTTATGAAAAATGGAAAGGATATTATGAAAGAGGTCTTTCCGGTGAGTCATTCAAAACTTATGAAAGGTTCATTAGTCCGATCACAGGACAGGAAGAACATAGAGAAGTATTTTTTAATCCTATCCGTAATGCTGAAAATATAATCACAGGTCTAGCTTGCTTTTCAAAAGACATCACCGATTTGATGGCAAAACGAATGGAACTCGTTGCTAGCGAAAAAAGATATAGAGCTCTTGTAGAAAATGGGGTTGATGTCATCGCGATTCTTAGCACGGAAGGGAAAGCTAAATATGTATCTCCTTCCATAACAAAAGTTCTGGGTTATTCGGAATCAGATGCCATGCATATGAACTTATTCGATTTTTTACATCATGATGATGTATCCAAAATTTCCAAACGATTGGAAGAGGTTCGTAATATACCTATTGGAAGTTCCCTCCCTAGTTATAATTTTAGAATCAAACATCGAGATGGATCTTGGCGGTGGGTTGAGTCTACAATTACCAACTTAATCGAGGATGAATCCATTGGTGGAATTGTTGATAATTTTCATGATGTGACAGAACGAGTGTTCCAAATTACTGCCATCCAAACGCAAAACGAAAAACTAAAGGCCATTGCTTGGACCCAGTCACATGTAGTAAGGAATCCTCTGGCTCGGATTATGGGTCTTGTTGATTTAATCAAAATGGGGACTTTGTCTATAGAGGAAGAACGTAGGAGTTTGGACCATTTGCTTGAATCAGCAAAGGAATTGGACAATATCATTCAGGACATCGTACTCAAATCCCAACGTGTCATTGTTCCTTAAATTAATTCTTCTGAAGCTTTAATTTATCTTGTATTTTGTACTCAATTCGTTCTAATTCGTGCCATGGTTTTCTCAACTTTTCTTTCAGACTTAATTCTTTCCTTAGTTTCTTTGGCGATGGCCTACAGGTTCGTCGGAAAGTCTTCCATTCCTTCTCGTTCCGCTTTGTATGGATTTGCAATCATTGGAATTTCTGCTGGTCTTGGTTCGATCCATTTTCTAGGGATCAATACACTGGATTCTATCTATCGTTTTTTTGTGGGTTTGTCAGGTTGTGTGGGTGTTCCTCTTTTGGGACTCGCCTTTTTCCACTTCACTTTTCGTTCTCTATCGGAAAAAACTTTTTTCCTCTTCATAGCTGTCGCATTTCTTCTTTACCTAGCATTTTCTTATCTCTACCCACTGGGCATTTACTCGACAGTCGTTGGTGGAATTGCCATGTTTATCATTCTTATTAGTTCACTAGTTCGTTTCCCTAGAAAATCAAATGCAGCGATTATGGGAATCATTGGTTCTGTTTTATTTATTGTTGCTGGTCTTGTGATTGGTACGAAAGGATCAACAGGGCCTATCCTGAACGTTGATATCTTCCATATCTTACTTGCGATCGCCAATTATTGTATCGCAGAGGGAATTCGCAAATTAAGCTAGATTAAAATAGAGGAGAATAAAAAATCTTTCCTAAGTATCTATGGAAAGCTCCTCTTCTGATTCAACATTAGAAAGAATACTCAAACTCCAAACAGAGTTAACGGCTGCTAAACCAGAAGTTCCTTATTTATTAGATCTCATCACTCTCCGGGCCAAAGAAATTACTGGCTCTGAAGGTGCTGTTTTCGAACTTGTGGAAGGCGATGATTTGGTTTACCGTGCGGCCAGTGGCAAAGCTGAAAAACAAATTGGACTAAGACTACCAATGAAAGGTAGTTTTTCTGGTCTCAGCCTCCAATCAAGATCCACTTTATATTGTGTTGATTCCGAAGAGGATGATCGTGTCAACCGCGAGGCTTGCCGTGTTGTGGGACTTCGGTCTATGATTGTTCTTCCTTTATACTTTGACACTGAAGTATTAGGTGTGTTAAAAGTTTATAGTTCTAAAGTTGGGTTTTATTCATCTAACGATACTTATGTGCTCAATATGTTATCTGGCACAATGGCAGCAGTTTTACACAACGCATATCGTTGGGCGGAAAAAGAAAAAAAGCTTCAATCAATGGCATATTTGGCAAGCCATGATACACTCACTGGTATTCACAACCGTTCTGCATTTTATGATAGTTTAAGAAAGGGTCTCACTCAAATTACAAACGATGGATCCTCGTTAACGGTTGCTTTATTTGATTTGGATGGACTCAAAAAAATAAATGATGCTTACGGGCATGCGGCAGGAGATTTTTATATTGTTCAGTTTGCTCAACGACTTTCACGTCTCATCCAAAACCAAGATATTTTGGCAAGGCTCGGAGGAGATGAATTCGGTTTGATCCTCATCCATAAGGAATCCAAAGAATCCATTTTATACCGGTTGGAACAGACCAGAAACATGGTGGAAGTAGAAATTCAATTCGAAACGACCAAACTCCAAATCAAATCCAGTATAGGCATTTCCTTTTCTTCCGATGACGGATATGAACCTGAAACATTGGTGGCGGTAGCGGATAGCCGTATGTACGAAAACAAAAGGGCGCGAAAAAAAGGAGAAAATTCCTAAAGGATTCTTTCGTCTCTGGGTTTGAGTTTTTGTCTAATCTAGACAAATGAATTCCAATTCTCTCCTATTTTCTCCGTTCCCTCTCCCTAATGGTGTCGCCCTACCCAATCGACTTGTAAAAGCAGCAATGGAAGAAAATCTTTCCAATCCCAATTTAGAACCAGACAAAGCACTTTGGAATTTATATGAAACATGGGCACGAGGTGGAGTTGGGACAATGATTACCGGAAACGTAATGGTGGACCATAGAGCCATGACTGGACCTGGTGGTGTGGTTTTAGAGGAGGGTTCCCAATTAGAAGGATTTCGCCAATGGTCATCCAAAGCCAAATTTGCCGGCGGAAAGATCATTATGCAAATCAATCATCCCGGTAGACAAGTATTAGCAAAGTTAGGTGGGGAAGTTTGGGCTCCTTCTGCGATTGCAGTGGATATTGGAAAACTTTCCAAACTTTTGGGAAAACCAAGAGCGATGACAAAAACAGAAATCGAAGAAACCATCCAGCGGTTTGCACAAACTTCTTCGTTGGCCGAGGAATCAGGTTTCGATGGAGTGGAAATTCATGCGGCTCATGGATATTTAATCAGTCAATTTTTATCACCGATTGCCAACCAAAGAAAGGATGAATGGGGTGGTAGTTTAGAAAATCGGTCTAGGTTTTTGGAAGAAGTAATCAAAGCAGTAAGGAAAAATGTGAAACCCAATTTCATTGTTTCAGTAAAATTAAACTCTGCCGATTTTCAAAAAGGTGGATTTCAGTTTCAGGATGCCAAAGAAGTAATATCCAGAATACAAACGTTAGGTGTTGATTTTATTGAATTGTCTGGCGGAAATTATGAAGCCCCTGCCATGCAAGGAGAATCTCGTGATGGATCCACTTTATCTAGGGAAGCTTACTTCTTAGAATTTGCAAGTGAGGCCGCAAAAACTGCAACAGTTCCCATTTTGGTGACAGGCGGAATTCATAGAAAACAAATTGCAGAATCAGTTTTGGAATCGGGAGTTCCATTGGTAGGAATTGCCACTGCCTTGGCTCTTAACCCGAATCTTCCCAACGATTGGAAAAAAAATCAAGAACTAGAAAATCGTCTGCCTGACCCAAGTTGGAAATCAAAAACTCTAAAAGGTTTGGCTAATATGGCGATGGTTCGTTACCAATTGAATCGATTGTCGGAAAATAGGAAGCCCACAGCCAAAGTATCTCCTATCATTAGGCTTGTTATGGATCAGATTAGGCTGACGCGATTGACAAAACGGTACCAAAATTGGATTCGCAGCCGAACTAAATAAAAAAAATGGAAGTATCTGTATGATCAGTAAGTAACTGTTTTTAACTTTAGTTTTAGACAAGCATGACTAAAGTTAAAAATTTGTTGTTTATAAAGGTTTGTTATTTTCTTTATAGAACTTGTTCCGAAATCCAATCGCAAACTTAACGAGTATGATAAGTGCTGGAACTTCAATCAGTGGACCAATCACACCAACAAAGGCGGCACCACTTTGGATTCCAAATACACCAATTGCCACAGCAATCGCCAATTCAAAGTTATTCCCTGTTGCAGTAAAACTCACCGCCGCATTTTTAGAATAATCCACTCCTAACTTGTATCCGATCCAAAGGCTTAGAAAAAACATAATCCCAAAATACAAAAGTAGGGGAATTGCCACTCGAACCACGTCGTCACTTAGTTCAAAGATCATTTCGCCTTTTAAACTAAACATTACAATAATCGTGAACAATAGTGCTAACAGTGTTAAGGGTGAAACTTTTGGTAAGAACTTTGTTTCATAGAAGTCTCTTTTTCCAATCTTTTCGAATCCATACCTAGATAGAAATCCGAGTAAAAATGGAATCCCTAAATAAATTCCCACTGTTTCTGCAATATCTGAAATCTGAATTGAGACTTCCGATCCAGCCAAACCAAAATAAGGTGGAAAAATGGTGATGAACAAATAAGCATAAAAACTATAAAAGAAAACTTGGAAGATACTATTCAAAGCAACTAGTGCCGCTCCATATTCACGATCACCTTCTGCTAAATCATTCCAAACAATCACCATCGCTATACAACGAGCAAGGCCAATGAGAATTAATCCGGTTCTATATTCTGGTTCATCCCCAAGAAAGGCAATCGCCAGAAAAAACATAAGGATGGGACCGATGACCCAGTTGAGTAACAGTGAAAGAGTTAATAATTTTCCATCCTGAAACACTTTTCCCATCTCTCTATATTTTACTTTCGCAAGAGGAGGATACATCATAAGGATGAGTCCAATGGCCAATGGGATATTGGTAGTTCCAATGGAAAGAGTGGAAAATCCGGAAACAACGGATGGTAAAAATTTTCCAATCAGTAAACCAACCACCATTGCTCCAAAGATCCAAAGTGTAAGAAATCTGTCTAAAAAAGATAAAACTTTCACCTAACAACATCCTGCTGGTTCATTCGTTTTGTTTTTTTGTTTTGGAGAACAACAGCTTGAGTTTGATTTTTCTAATTTAGGAAAACTAACAACATCTTTGGGAAGACCACAAGTTGCTGATGCTTTGCATTCTGTTTTTCCATCTTTTAATTGGATGAGAAGTGCATTTTCCATTGGAATCATTTCCGACACAAAGTATTGCCGCATTGCCGATGAATCGTTCCCAAATTCAACGCGTAAAATTGCATTTGATGGTATCTCCATTGCATTCGTGACTTTTTTGATAATGGAATTCACTTTTGAGAGTGTCATCGATTCTGTATCTTTTCCAATTTTTGGTTCTAATACTTGCAAAATAATTTCTGTCCAAGAATCAGAATTCCCACCACAATCGACTGATTGAATTTTTGCCAATTTGAATTCGGTAATATGGTAGTTAGGGAATATGGTTTGGTTATTTTCGTATTCAAAGTTTAAATGAAGTTCAGGATACAAATCCAAATTTGTGATCAAATCATTCCAAGTAAGTGTTTTCATTTTTTTCTCCTATAGTTCCGTGTTTACAAAAGATTCGCAGTAGTTTCGAATCTCCTCTCTCGTTTTCGCAAATGCGACCTTTACT
The DNA here is from genome assembly GCF_002811945.1 of Leptospira harrisiae. Classification (NCBI taxonomy): domain Bacteria; kingdom Pseudomonadati; phylum Spirochaetota; class Leptospiria; order Leptospirales; family Leptospiraceae; genus Leptospira; species Leptospira harrisiae. The sequence goes on from NZ_NPDX01000007.1 coordinate 128,742, forward strand.
TCTTCTTCTGTTCCTACTAATTTTGAAGGATCGGAAAAGTTATGATGTAGCCTTTTGGCATCACTGGGAAAGTAGGGACAGTTTTCTTTTGCATGGTCACAAACAGTGATGATAAAATCAAAAGGGATGTCTTTGTATTCATTTATATGGTTGGACGTATGTTTAGAAATATCTATTCCCGCCTCTTTCATTGTGGCAATGGCTTTGGGATTGACTCCATGGGTTTCTATCCCTGCGCTATAAACATTGGCTTTTTCCTTAGCATAAAACCGCATCCAACCTTCTGCGATTTGGCTTCTGCAACTATTCCCAGTGCAAAGGATTAAAATATTCTTTGGATTATTCACAACAGTTTCCTTCTTTTTTATTTTGGTATTGTTTGATGAGTGCGATATGTCCTGAAAATTCATCAAAGGCTTTGCTTAAATTTTCCCAATCAATGCAGTAACAAGAAGAAGTTCCTTCCACCTCTCCCCTCACAAGCCCACCTTCTTTTAATTCCTTTAAATGTTGAGAAACTGTCGATTGGGCTAGCGGGAGGATTTCAACGATTTCTCCACAAACACATGTTTGTCGTTTCGCCAAAACTTCCAAAATGGCAAGCCTTGCAGGATGACTTAGTAGTTTGGTAAAAGACGCCATCCTTTGGATGTCTTCGGGAAATTCTGTTTTTTTGTTCAAAGCCATAGTATATCGTAAATATACGATAAAAGGAATCCTAGTATTTCCGTCAAGGGAAAATGGAATTTTGGAGACGTGCATTGGATTTGGTGGGAAGAGGCTCCCCTAGATTTCCAGGGGAGAGTTGGCCGATTGTCAGCGAACCAAAAACGAGTAGTTTATAGTCCCGAACTATCTGGAATGACAACGGGTTCGTCGGAACTAGGTGTATCTGGTTTGACATCTGCGGGAGTATAACTGCTGTCATTTTGAGAAGGTTTGGTTCGATTGTCCCATTCGGCAGGGTTTGGTTTTTTATTTCCTTCTACAGAAAATAACCAACCTTCATCTTGTTTGTTGACTGCACCTTGTTCATGTGGGTATGAGTCAATGGGTCTTATGGTAATGGAGATGTATTGAATGATTCTTTCATCTTTCACTGGATCTAGATGCGCCAAACTATCGTTACGCCACCTGTTTTTACTTCGTGATTCTCTGCGAAAACTCTTCATCACTAAGTCTAGATCTTTAGAGTATTTTGCAAAGAGGGATCTCGGTGTTTTTGCCTGAATTACGTAATACAATCCACCTTTTCTGTGAAATAAAAATCGATTCGAAACTAATTGTTTTTGCTCAGTATAGTGTAACACGACAAAGACGGACTCATCAAAACCTGCTACTTCATTTTCCAATACTTTTTCGCGAACTAACTTTAAATCAGGGTATTTCGTCAAAAATGTATCTACAGTTTCTTCAATAAAACGATCGATATCATAATCTTTTGTTCTCCGTGCCACATCAATTTGTAAGATTGCCTCTCGATTGGTTTTGGAAAATTGAATTCGGACTGTATCGGGATAACGCAGAACGGACTTTGCCCAGCCCCTTGGATATTCAAATGCAAAACTTAAAGAATCTTCAATCCAAGTTGCAGCATCCAAATGAGAAAGAGTAAGACATAATAAAACTAATACGCAAAGTCGCTTTTTCATACTTAGAATATCGGCCCCCAATACCTTGATTATTGATAGTCGGTGAGGCCTTTTCTTAAATCTCGTTCTGGAAAAATTCCTAAATTTTCAAAGGACTGCGCATCATAGATAGCCACTGATTCCAAAAGGGGTTGGAGTGGGGACCCGTGAAATGGTTTTCTCCTTAAAAACGAGACCGATCTAAAAAAGAATTCTACAAATTTGGACCAGATTCCTCCCACGGGAATGGGAAAAAGAAATCCTTTGGTGATGCCTAATTCTCGGAAAACCTGGATGACTTGGTTTACCGTTACAAATTCGGGGTGTGAAAATACATAAATAGGTTTCGGCTGTTTTCCATTTAATGTTTGTTTGGTCCAAGTGAGGATAGCATTAGTCGCATCTTCGATATGGAGAAGAGATTTTTTCCGATTGGAAGAAATATAAGGATATATTTTTAGTTTGGCCAAAGAACGAAGTTTAGAGATAAAACTCTTTGTTCCCTTGCCATAAATACTTGCAAGTCGAAATACGGAATAAGGTCTCCCCGAGTTGATTACGTAGTTTTCAGCCAAAGCTTTTGTTTTTGCATAGATGGTTGTACCCATTCGTTCGCTGTTGATATTCAAATTTATTTCTTTGGATCCGTAAACGGAAACAGAACTAACAAATCCAAAGTGGGGAACATTTTTATTTTTTGCAAATTCTACAAGTAGTTTTGTAGAGTTAACGTTGATTTGGTGGTAAATTTCTTCTGTGACTTTTGCCCCAGATACAACGGCAGCCAAATGTAGGATTAAGTCCAAAGATTCAGGAATTAAAAACTCTTCTTGGTTTGTGATTTTAGAAAGATCCCTTTCATAAAACTTAAAATTTTTATGAAAACGAATGGAGTCGGGAAAATTGGAATAGTTTTTTCCAATCGCAATGATTTTATATTCATCGATCAATCCATTCAAAATTTTTTTTCCGAGAACACCACTTCCACCTGTTAAAAGAATTGTTTTTGTCATACGATAAATACCATTTGAAACCATCCGACCATAGCACCGAGTGCAGCACCGACTAAAATTAACAATAACTCATCTTCTTGGAATGCAGACCTAAGTATGGATTCAAATTCCTTCGGTGGAAGGGCCGACATTCGATCTCCCATCATCTTTTCAATTTCCAAAGCTTCGCCTAAATAGGCTTCTAAATGGAATGATTTTTCCACTGCGTTGTCTGCCATCGCGATCGCAATTCTTTCCTTGGCAGCATCAAACTCTTCAATTTTTCCTGCAGCGAAAAGGGCTGGTTTTGCAAGGAAAGTAATTGTGTCCACATGAGAAATTACTTCCTTACGAATGATGTTGTTGATATCTGCAGATGCTTTTCCAAAAATTAGTTCTGATAAAATATTTTTTGGAGTGAGAATTTTTTCACTCACTAGTTTCGCATAGAGCCTGGATACTTCGGATTGTCTTTTTAAAAACAAACCTTGATACGTAAAAATTCCTAAAAACTTTTTAGGCAAAAGGGGACGAAAGATCATTTCTAATGCAAGGTAGTTGGTTAGATATCCAACGATCACTCCTTGGATGGGAAGAGTCCAGACCAAGGGAAAATAAATCATAAAAATCATTTGGACAAATCCAAGTAAAAATCCAAAATAAAACCCTGATCTTTCAATAAATCGAAACTCTGGAGCCCCCACTTCTTTAAAAAGTTCTACCACAAGACCAACATTTTTCCCTGAAAGTTTTTTCAAGACCAAAGCCTTTACATCAAATAATGAATCGATGTCCTTTTGGAGTTTTCGAATCACCTTCCTAATGGTCACTCCACTTTCACGTCTGACTTTGTGGTAAATTTCTTCCCGAACCATTTCAGGAATCATGTCCCAAAGTTTAGGGTCCAAACTATCGGAAAATTCCTTCATCGTGTAACGAATGCTAGAGTCTAGTGCAGGTAAAAATACCAACTCTGCTTTTTTGGGATCTACTTTTAAAAATACTTCTTTGATGTTGAGAAGGCGTTCCGTAATGACATCGACGGACTTACTCGCCATTTTATGAGCCTTTCTCGGAATGATGCCCTGCCATCCCAAATAGGGAGGGATCCCCATAAATTGGATCGGGTAGAAGGTCATCTTTAGAGCAAGCCAGTTAGTCACCCAACCCACAAACCCATAAGTGAAGGGAATCATGAGGAGCTTCCATTGTTCTGGTGTTAACCAATTCTCCCACATATTCCGCTATGAGTAGGCTAAAAAAAGGGAACCAAGGGCAATCTAAATTCTATTCCCAGGTTATTTTTCCCCAAGATTCGTTAATTTTGTCTAATTTTTGCCGATACCCCTAAAAAAGATTTGCATTCTGTACGGAAACAGACTACAAATGGTACACTTCGGTCAGTCTTAGGTATTTCCCGAAGTGCATTTGAAAGACTGTGGTTCTGCCACAAAGCGAATTTGATTAGAGGGTAAGTCTATGCGTGTTCGAGGAATCTTTACTGTTCTCGTTCTCATTTCTTTGGTATTTGTGGGTTGTTCCAGAAAAAAGAAATCGATGCCATTTTGGTTCCTACTGGGAGCTGGTGGTGCAGTGGCTGGTTCCAGTGGGGGACTTGACACTCCGGCTGACTCTAACGGCGTTCCTCTTCCTACTCCCGGTGATTCTACCGGCGTCACAGACCCTGACGAAGTACCAGGCAATAATTCGGAACAAGAAGTTCCAAACCATGGACCTGCCCGTGTCATAGGAACCATAGTTCCTGTTGTATCTGGTACCCCTGCCAATGTTGTTTGTGGGAACCCTGGTGCTCCTGCGGCCCCTGGTTGTATCGATCTTACTCTAATCTCTGTTAAAATTGAAGTGGCAAATGGAGAGACAAATACCCTCGTTGCCTCTACGTATGCGGAATCAAATGGAAAGTTTCAATTTGATCTCAGTGACCTTCCAAACAATAATTATCGAGTTCTTATCAATACAGGTTTTGGGCTCAATTATACTTACCAAGATTTTTCTTACGTATTTGATCCTACACAAAATCCTTATACTTTAGTGAATGTTGGAAATCTTCTCGCTGAACGTCTGTACTATGGTCAAGGCCCGGCTCAGTTTGTAGGTGTGGTCACAAGCCCTGGATTTTCTGGTGGCGGTGTTACAATACCAGCAGGTCCAATTGCAGGAATCACAGTTTCTATTATCGATGCCAACGGAAACACTGTAGGAACTGGTGTGACCAATACGAATGGATCTTATGCGATAAACATCAATCCACTACCAAACGGTAATTATACGGTTGTGTATTCTGGAGATTCAGTAGAAGTTTCTGGGCAACCTTTTGCCAATACAACGGAGTTCATTCATTTTACCTTTCCAGGTACCAATCCAAATACAGTGGCAATCGTGGACTTGGGAGAAACTAGCCTTCCTTGGAAGGCCGCAACCGAAAGTGATCTCCACTTAACTGGAAATATTCTGAATGGTGCCGTAGTATCTGATTCCACTTCTGTTTTCACAATCAAATTGAAGAACGAACAAGGTGCTATTTTACAATCCGTACAAATTACCGGGAATGGAAGTTTTGCCATTGAAGGCAGTTATCTTTCTAATGGCGTATATTATTTAGAAGTATCCAATCCAGTTTTTTATACTGTCTCTCAATCCTTTTTGTTTACTGCTTCCCCGAACGGAGGAACCAAAAACATAAACTTAGTTGATCCTATCTACATTGTTGCCAAACCATCTCTTGTCACGGGATTTGTAAAAGATCTAAGTGGGAATCATGTTGTTGGAACTGTCATCAACGTAAAACCATCGGCAAACCAAGCTCCATCACGTTTGTTGTATTTGAAAGACGATCCAATTCTTGGAAATGCGATCAAACTTTGGATTGTTGAAGCGTTGAGTGCCGTCGCAGGCACCAATTGTTCCGTAAATTCAACTGGGTCGATTTGTTCTTGTGCGATCAATCCGACTGCTTCTTGTTTGGTGGCAAACCAAGGTTCAGTGCCATGGTCATACCAAACCTATGGAAACAAACTTTACGAGATCAATCCAACCACTAAAGAAGTTTCTTTTCTTGCGGCTAGTGGACTTTGGGCTTATTATATTTCTGCTCCTGGGTTTGAAAATTACTGTGGTTCGAATGTGTCTCCTTGTTCTTCGCATCCATTACAAATTAGTTTGAATGGAAACAACCACAATGCGGGGACTATTTCTCTGACATCCATTGCCGCACGTTCTCAAATTACAGGAACCATATCGGTTCGTGATGCGGCACCTACTGCCAACTCAGTCCATTCCAATCAATCTGGATTGTATCTCGTATTGTTAGGGAATACGGCTTCCGACGGTTCTGCTTTGGCACATATCACGACAACTTCCAGTGGCCAATTTAGTTTTGGTGGAAGTTCTTACGTCGTGACTTTGCCTGCAGTACTACCACCACCGTTTACGAATGATGAAGCCGGTCGAGTTGGTTATGCCCTATACCAATTAGGTTCAGGCCTTGCGACAACCTTAGCACAAACGCCAAGTGTTGCCAGAGCTAATGACAATACTGCTTCAATCGATATCATCGGAGGGACTGAGTATAATTTCCGACAAAGTTCTTACCAACTGTTCGTTGTGGATCGAGTCGCTCCTTCTTATCAAGTTAGTTATTTAACTTCTACAAGTTTGAGAGTGGATACATCTTCTGTGGCAACAAACCAGTATATGTCTTCGCCTGCGCTTTATAATGTGAATGGTACCGTAATGCATAGCCCAAGAGCAACTGTTATGGGTGTGGTGACAGATGCAATCTCCACTCAAAATATCAGTGGTGCCACTATCACTTTGGGACGTCTTGTGAGTGGAAATTTTACAGCGGATGTTCATAGAGATTGTTCAGGTGGTTTTGATTCCCCTAATTGCAATGTTTCTGCGACACGAACTTTTGGATCTGACCAAGTAGTAGGATCAATTTCTTCTCAGTCGAACGGAGGTTATAGTTTTCCATTCCTTTCTCCAGGTTCATACCAACTCCGTGTTGAAAAAAATGGAATCACTACTTACTTCCCTGTGGAAGTGGGAACTGGTGGCGGAACTGTAGTTGTGAATACTCCGGTCATAACCAATGATGGTCGTGGTCATTTAACAGGATCAGTACGAACACCGGGCGGATTTTCTTTCCTTGGAACATACTCTTTAGAGATTGTTGATCCGAATGGTGGGACTTTACGTCCATCAGTAGGAGTACAACCGGCTTCTATCGCAACAGGATCAACGATTTTTTCCAATGCAAGCCAATACACAATTTTCAATATCAACGCAGGTCGTTGGAAGGTTCGATTCGTTTCTGCAGGATACCAAACGGTAGAAGGTATTGTTGACATCCAAGCCGATGTGACTACGAACTTCGATATCATTACCTTTGTTCCTGGAAGCCAAACCAGCGGATCCATTTCTGGACGTGCCTTGTCGGCTTTGTATAATACTGGTGTTTGTAACTTAACAACACGCATTCGACCTGGTGTGAATGTAAAATCCGGTCCTTATGCCATCGATGCCAATGGAGTTACAATCCCAAGTGCCAAAACTTCAACTGACGGATCTTATGTGATTCCTTCGGTTCCACCTGGAAACTATACTTTGGAAGTTTCTGGTTCAGGAAAAAGAGGAGATTGTACTTCCATCTCAGAAAATTATGCAACCACATATAGGACAGTAGTGTCTGCTGGTTCAGAAACACCTGCGAACCAAAACATTCTTGTCACACCAATACTTGCAGATAACGAAATTCGAGTCGTACTCTCTTGGGGTGCAAAACCACGAGATTTGGATTCTCATTTGCAATATGGAAATGCAGCAAATGATCAAATTGTTTGGAACAATAAAACTCCACTTGGTTCTGGAAACGGAAGTTTAGACTACGATATCACTACTGGATACGGACCGGAAACGATCACCGTACAAGGATCTATTTGGAACCAACCAAACCGTTATTACAGTATCTATAATTGGTCTGGGGAAGCTCTTATGGGAGTCTCTGGTGCAAACGTTCGTATCTTTAAAGGAAGTGTAGGGGAAGTTAGAAATTATTCCATTGCGCCCAACCATTCCAATCGTTGGTGGAAAATTTTCTGTATCGCACAGGATAAATCTATCTCTGATGTGGGAACTGCTGGATGTAATGCTTCCAACTTTATTGAAAGATCAATGTATTCTTTTTAATAAGAAACTAGTTTAGCAGATATTTTTACGAAAGGACAGTAACGGAATACTGTCCTTTTTTTTGATCCACTTGCAAATTGAGATCATAAAGATCTGAAAGATTTTTATCAGTTAATACTTCGGATTTTTTTCCAAAACTAATCACCTTTCCTTCTTTCAGTAACAAAACCTTGGAAAAATCTTCGGGGATTTCTTCGATTCTATGAGTGATGAGAATTCTTGTGAGATTGGGATTATTACTTTTTAATTGAGATAAGGATTTTCCAAAATCAGTTCTTGCCGTAATGTCCAAGGTCGCCGTGGGTTCATCCAAAACTAAAATTTCTTTTCCCACTCCGAAGGCTCGTAATAACAGCACTTTCATTTTTTCGCCGGACGAGAGTGTGGAGTAAGTTTGGCTTTTTTTATGTCCAAGGCCAATAGAAGTTAACAAAGATTCTGCGGTGTTTTCCTGTTCTTTCGTTGGATCTTTATAAAGTCCAAGAGTTCCAATAACTCCAGTCAAAACCATTTCGATTGTAGTGAGTCTTTGTAATAATGTTTCTTGGTGGCCTGGTTGCACCATTCCAATTCGATTTTGTAGAGGGGCCATAGGAGTTTCACCGTAGGTTTCTCCAAAGGCAGAAATGGAACCCGTAGTGGGCCAAGAATAACCAAATAACAAATTGATGAGTGTAGTTTTTCCTGCACCATTTCTTCCAATGATGGCGAGAGAATCACCTTTGTTTAAAGAAAAATGAACTTTGTCTAAAATTTTTTTGTCGTTTCTTACAAACGAAACAGAATCAAAACGAATCACTTCACTCATTCGATTTTTTAAATAGAAGTTCGATTTTATTCACTGCGGCAGAGAACACATCGATATTATCTAAATTAAATTTTGCGAGTAGGATTTTGTCAATGGCATAAAACCCTTTTTTCTGTTCATGATAATCGGCCATCATATTTGCCATATAGATGACTTCGACAAGATCACGTAGTTCTGCTGGTGCCAAAAAAGGTTTGTGGTGGTATTCAATGGCAACTCTGAGGTCTAGAGGGAATTCCCATTTTTCTGCAAGGAGGGCACCAAGTTGCGGGTGGCTAAGTCCAATTGCCATCTCCTCTAACAGAGTTGAGTTTCCAGAATCGACACCTCTTTGGTAGGTTTCAATTTTTTTGAAAAAACCTCGATCCACTGATAGTAAAAGGAACTTTCCAATGTCGTGTAACAATGCACTAACGGCAATGATGTCTGCAATTTTATTTGTATGATTGTTTTCTGTAGCCAAATAACGCGCGTAATAACTGCATCGACTGGAATGATCCCAAACATCCATCATCTTTCCATATTGGCCTTCCATAATTTTACGGACTCCAGATACATAAAGTAGGTTTCGTAAGTTTTTTAGACCCACTACTTTAACCGCTTGTAAAATGGAACTAACTTGGCTTCGATTCGCAAAAAAAGCAGAGTTGGAAAGTTTTAATAGATCAGCAGATAGAGCAGGGTTTCTTTCGATTTCCTGAGATATCATATGTAAGTCAGAATCGGGATTGTTACAAAGTTGAATGATTTTTGTAAGAGAATGTGGTAGTGGAGGTAATCCATCAATTTCGTTAAGAAGTTTTGTTTTTAGATCTGTTTGAATTTCTACAGGCGTAGTGACTTCTGGTACAGATAGTGTAGCGCGTGTTATCTTTTCATTTGTAAATATTTTAAATTTTTCAGAACCAATTCCTGAATTTTTTAATAGGAGTTGAATCAGTACTAATCCTAATCCAGCAGATTCAGTACTGTCAGAAACATCCGTAAAGGCATCTGAAAGGTCATTGTAATTCTTTGCTACTTCGATCCTTCGATTAATCCTTGCTAGTTCTTCTTTTGTAATAGGTGCGTTGTTTTCTACAGCAAAGTGGATGGACTTACCTTCCACTTTCATGAGAAGGCTGATGTAGTAATTTCCGCCTTCTAAACGATCCAATTGTTCGTTCCATTTCATGATGATGTTTTCTTGGAATCGAGACATTCCCTTCGCATAATCACCAGCATTTTGGATGTCTAAATTTTCTCGGGTAAAGTAATCGCGTTTTGCATTTGCCTTATTGGCATTCATGAGGAGTTCTTTTAGGACAGTGAAGATGACTTCTACTAAATAGAGTTTGTCCATATACCCCATTACATGGACAAGCAATGCGTATATCTCCTGATTTTGTTCTTCAGTAACAAAGTAAAAGTTAATTCTGGATTCTTTTGCGGTCTCTAATTGAGAAATAATATCTTGAAAATTCACAAACGCTTTTTCCCGTAACACTCTTATATTTTAATTTCTTTTGGAGGCAATAGATATTTTTTTCACCTCCAATTTCTAATTTGTCCCAGGGGACTTGTATAGTGATGATAACAGTGGAGGAAATCACTATGGATATGTTAGACCAAATGAATTTGCATTTGCTTATGCAAGAGAGATTGGAAAAAATTATTGAAGATATGGAAAGAAGGCCAAAGGGAAAATCAAAAAAAACAAAAGATTTTGATCGAATTCCCGCAAACAAAGAACGTGCGGAGTGGAACTTACAAGAAATACCAGTTCTATTCGGTGCTTAACTTAGTGAAAACCGCAACCAAGTGGTTAAGGTTTTTTGATGAATGATACCGGATTGGTCTTGGTTAGCCCACTTTGCCAAATTCGAAAGAGATGGGGGAAAACCCTGAAAAGATTTAAGAAAATGACCTAAGTTTGTTTTGGTTTGGAAATTATTTTCGTTGGTTCCTTTGAGAGTTAAAAAAACTAAATTAGATTCTTTTTGGTTCATTTGTTCCCAGGCTATTTGATTTTTGCCTTTTCGTTCACCAGAGTACAAACGTTTGGTGGCAAGTTCTAAACTTTTTTTTCTATTGGTGTTTGGCAGATAAAACCGTTCATATCCAGTTCCTGAGCAATGGGATTTTCCTCGCTCTGAAATATAACTCACTCCACTTACAAAAAATTCTCTATCTTCTATTTGATCCGTAATCGACAAAACCATTCCAAGTAAATTCAAACTGGGATTGGGATAATGCGGCCACCGTGAACCGATTTCAGATTGAAATAAATGTTCCAAAATTTGGTCGAGCGGATGACCTGTATTGACCAAAATCTTTGGATTTTTCAGTTCAAAGATATATGGTGCTCCACCTAACCAAGTAATGATGGGAATATTTGGTGGAATTTCCGTTAAAAAATGATAGGTTGTTCCCCGGCCAGAATCAAAAGAAACTATATAATCGGGTATGATTCCATTTGGCAAAAGGTAACCAATGGAGGTATCACTTGCAAAAATAAGATAAGAAGAACGATCCTTTTTAATGGTAGGTAAATCCAATTCTAAACCAGGGCTTGCACCCACAAATAAAACAGAAGTTCGTTTTCCAGAAAAGGATTGGAACCAACGGATACTTGTATCGTTATTATAAAGCCCCGTTCTATTTTTTAAGTAGTTATGAGTCCATATCTTACTAAAGTGTTGGATGGTATTTTGATTGATTCCATTGGAAACAAACTGCGATAAAAAATTGGTTTTGCAAGTAGATACCAACTCAGGAAAAAACCGTTCATAACTTGGGGTAACGTATAATTTCCATTTTGATAAAGATGAATTTGTTTTCGTTTGGAACGTTTGAACTTCCGATTTTAATTCGGACCAATTTGGTGTTGGACCTGTGTGACAAAGTAAAAGCAATCCCTTTGTCTTTGCTTGGTCTTTCAGCTCATTCAATTCCCTTTGAAATTCATTTAATTCATAAACGTCTTTTTCGGGTTCCCAAAAGATGATGATTGGGTGGTTCGGATTGGCAATGAAAGATCTTACGGCATGTAAAGCACCGAGACCAAGGACCACTGGAATGGAATCTTCAGAGAATGTGGAAAGAAATCGCAAAGCCTCCTTTTCAGGGGAGACTTTTGAGTGTAAATAAGAATGATCGGAAGTTTGAAAGTTATAGAGAAGGTTGTTTTGAAAGTGAGGGATTAGAGGAATGGGAGTAACCTCTAGTCCTCTTCATCCTCGTCTGAATCATCATCGTCATCAGAGTCGTCGTCGAAATCGTCATCATCCTCTTCTTCCTCTTCCTCTGTTTCATCACCGAATTCGTCTTCAAAACCATCTTCAAGTTCTGGTTTGCGAGCTTCTTCTTCAGGGATAAAATCTTCTTCAATATCTTCTTCAGCATGAGGAGCAAAGGAAGTTCCGGCTGTAGATGTAACACCTGCCAGTTTGTCTTTTTCTGCTTGGAGTAGTGCTTTTTCTTCAGAAGAAAGGTATTTCCACTGAACCATATCGTTTGTCAGCGCATACAATGCTTGCACTGTCAATTTACGGTTTTTTAATTTTTTAGGGAGAGTGATCTTATCAATTTTGTCGATCGTGCTGAAACCGGCCACGCAAGTTTCGTATTTTTTTTCCCGGCAAAGTTCTATTAAGGATACGATATCGAAGTCTTCTTTGTGCGATTGGCTCATTTTCTTAGATTCCCTGGAGGAAGTGAGTGGAATGTTAGACCAGACTGAGGGGTGGGGGTCAGATGTCAAGGGAAAGTTCGAAAACTGGCTTTACAGACCTTCTCCTAGTCCAAACCATGGGGAAGGACCGTCCAACATATGGGATTTATGAAAGCCTCCCTCATTTTAACTGTTAGTTTATGTCTCATTAGCTGTGCCCCGGCGAAATCTTCCTATTTTGGAGAGGAGTCTTGGGCCGGGCTTACTGCCTCTGGTGCCGAAATTTCTTTTTCCAGGTTGGAAAAAGAACAAATCGCCATCAATGTTTATTCGCCTGACTGTGTTCCTTGTTGGAAAGAGATACCTGCTCTCAATCTTTTGCATGCAGAAATCGAAAGTCGGTTTCCTTCGAAAGCATTTTACATGGTTGTCGATCCATATCAGATCGTTCCGGATGTAACCGACGAGCGTCCGTTTGGTGAAGTGTATCAATTGGCAAAAGCAAGAATGGAAGTTGAAGTTAAAAATCGAAAAATTCAAGTTCCAATTTTGTTTATGAAACCACCTTTTCGTGTAAAGGAAGGGGGTTTGATCACTGGGACTCCGGAAACTATGTTGTTTGTAACAAAACCTATGCGATTGTATTATAATTTTTTAGGATCAATTTCAGAACAAACATCGACTGATCTCATTCGAAAAGAAGCCAAGTTCAATTTTTTTCGTTATCAATTTGGAATGGAATCATTATGAGAGCAGTATTCATAAGATTTATCGATTGTGAAGGTCCAGGAATTTTAGAACCCTTACTTCGCGAAGCAGGATATCGTATTAGTTATCAAAATGCTTATGACAGGCGAATTCATTTGATGCCAGAAATTCATTTGAATTTTGATTTGATTGTCATGTTAGGTGGTCCGCAATCAGTTGCTGATCCGGCGAAACAAGAGTTTTTTAAACCTTATTATGATATTGTAAACAACGTAATTGCATTACCCAATAAAAAATTAATAGGGATTTGTTTGGGTTCTCAGATCATTGCAAGGGCTTTAGGTGCAAATGTGCGGCCTGGTACGAAAGGTCCTGAAACAGGTTTTTCTGATTTGCAACTATTAAAACCAGAACATCCTATTTTTAAAGGTATAGAAAAAGATTCAATCCTTGCATTTCACCTTCACGAAGATATCTTTGATATTCCCGTTGGTGCGGATCATTTACTTGCGAGTGATTTTTATGCAAACCAAATGTTTTCTTATAAAAATAAACTTTTTGCTTTCCAAACTCATTTAGAACCTACTTTAGAAATGCTGAATGTATGGCAGTCTGTACATAAAGATTTTATTGCAAAAGGAACTGGCGATTTTTCTGAAATTGCAGATAAACAAAGAGTAATGGCAGAAACTGCTAAAACTATATTTCGAAATATTATAAAATTATAACGGACCTGGTATGTTTCAAAAAATATTAACAATTTTATTCGGCAGTAAGTATGAAAGGGATTTAAAAAGATTAAATCCTATTGTAGATGCAATCAATTCTTTTGAGCCAACAATCAAAGCTATGGATGATGAAACATTGTCCTTGCAAACTATAAAGTTTAAAGAAAGACTTAAGTCTGGCGAAACTCTAGATGATATTTTACCTGAAGCATTTGCAACAGTTCGTGAAGTTGCCTATCGAACTTTAGGAATGCGCCATTTTGATGTACAAATGATGGGAGGTATTTCTCTACATTGGGGAAATATTTCTGAAATGAAAACGGGTGAAGGTAAAACACTTACTTCTACTTTACCTATCTACTTAAATGCGCTTTCAGACGAAGGAGTTCATGTTGTAACGGTCAATGATTATCTGGCGAAACGTGATGCCAATTGGATGCGTCCAGTGTTTGAATTTTTAAAAGTTTCTGTTGGGGTCATCCAACATGATATGGACCATGAAGAAAGAAAGGTTGCTTACAATTCTGACATTACTTATGGAACAAATAACGAGTTTGGTTTTGATTATTTACGTGATAATATGGTGAGTTACAAAGAACACCGTGTACAAAGGCAACATAACTTTGCTATTGTGGACGAGGTGGATTCCATTTTAGTGGACGAAGCAAGAACTCCTCTCATCATTTCTGGACCTGCAGAAGAATCGACAGACAAATATCTAAAAGTGAATAAAATCATCCCTAAACTCATTGAGGGTGAAGACTACGAAATTGATGAAAAAGCAAAAAATGTAATTTTATCGGAAGCGGGCGTTCATCATGTCGAAGAGTTGTTAGGCGTTGAAAACCTTTACCAAGCAGAAAACATAGAACTTGTTCACCACGTACAACAAGCACTCAAAGCTCATAAAATATTTTATAGAGACAAAGATTATGTAGTTCAAGACGGAGAAGTCATCATTGTGGATGAGTTCACTGGCCGGTTGATGAAGGGACGACGTTATTCTGATGGATTACACCAATCTTTGGAAGCAAAAGAAGGTGTCCCGATTGCACGAGAGTCTCAAACATTGGCTTCCATTACTTTTCAAAATTATTTCAGAATTTATAAGAAGTTAGCGGGGATGACAGGAACTGCTGATACGGAAGCAGAAGAATTCAAAAAAATCTATAATTTAGATGTGATTGTGATTCCATCCAATTTGAAAATCCAACGTTTGGATATGGCTGACCGGGTTTATAAAACTGAACGCGAAAAATTTGATGCAGTAGTAAAAGACATTCAAGAGAAGGTATCTAAAAAACAACCAGTGCTCGTGGGTACTATCTCCATTGAAAAATCAGAGGTTTTATCTAAACTTTTAACTTCGCATGGAATTGCACATAATGTGTTAAACGCAAAACAACACGAAAGAGAATCGGAAATTGTTGCGAACGCAGGTCGTCCTGGTGCCATTACCATTGCGACAAATATGGCTGGTCGAGGAACAGACATTGTTCTTGGTGGGGCACCTAAATACAAAGAAGATTTAGAAAAGTTAGATGATCTCAGTGATTCTTTAGGAATTAAAGCTAAGTCAGAGTTGGAAGTGATTTATAGTTTTCGGGAACATTTGATCAAACAAAAGTTTGAAGAGGCTGAAGCCAAAACCTCTGAAATCAAAAACGAAAATATCAAAAAAGAATGTAATAAAATTCTAACGGAAGCTAAAAAATGGAAAGTCGATCATGATTTTGTAATTGTCGCAGGCGGTTTACATATCATTGGTTCAGAACGACATGAATCACGTCGAATTGATAACCAACTTCGTGGTCGATCAGGAAGGCAAGGTGATCCGGGTTCTTCTAGATTTTATTTATCCTTACAAGATGATTTGATGCGGATATTCGGATCCGACCGTATTGCACGTATTATGGATACTCTTAAGATGCCAGAAGGCCAAGAGTTAGAACATAGTATGGTCTCAAATGCAATCGCCCGTGCACAAAAACGAGTGGAAGGTCATAACTTTGATATCAGAAAACATTTGTTAGAGTATGATGATGTGATGAACCGCCAAAGGATTTATATCTACGGAATTCGTAACGAACTTTTAGACAAAGGGAATATGTCACGAACCATCGCGGATTTCTTTGATGAAGTTGTTGAGAACCAAGTAGTTTTATATTGTGAAGGTAATAATGTTGATGCTTGGGAAACTGATTCTTTAAATGAATGGTTACAAAGTTTAGGTATTTCTGAGTCGATTGATTCAAAACAATTTAAAAAAGAATCAAATCCGCAGTTAAAGGTATTTGAAATTGTATCCAAATTAGTTAAAGATCTTTATGAATATAAAGTATCTTCAATTGGTGAAGATGTTTGGAGATCGATTGAAAGGAATGTATTTTTAGACATTCTAGACCATCGTTGGAAAGAACATCTTTATGCAATGGACCATTTAAAAGAAGGGATTTGGACCGTAGGTTATGGAGAAAAAAATCCTCTGATAGAGTATAAACTCCAAGGTTTTAAGATGTTTGATCAACTGGTTGAAAATCTTAAAAATGAAGTAGTTTCGTTTCTTTTAAAAATTGAAGTTACCGAGTCAGATAGAAATCAAGATGATTCTTCACCAAAAGAATACAAAAAAATTGGAGAAGAACAACGGGCAGAAGTGGATATGTTTGGGAATGAAGTTAAATCCAACAAAACCAAAGCTCAGGTTTCATCCACCACTAGTTCTGGTGGTGGATCGGAAAGGAAATCGAGTCGAAGAAAGAAGTAAACGAATCAACACTTCTTTTTAGAAGACTAAATCCAACTCCAACTCTTAACGGAATATTTTCGCGTTTCATAAGAGTTGGATTTAGCAAATTGATAGTGATATTTTTTTATTTTTAAGTCTCTGGGTTAGAAGTTTTATCTTTAAATCATTACAATCAGAGTTATCCATATTTATGGATCGAAAGTTGACGAATCACCAATCATTCAACAGACTTGGCAACGACCCCGTCAATGTCAGGCCCATTGTTATATGAGTGCGGGTAGGCATATCCCGAACCCGTATTTGGATTAGTGACAGCCGAAGCTGAAATCATTTTTATAAATTTGAATCCATTGGTTTGGATATTTGTACGAGCTGTCGAATCGCAATTGGCACCAGGGCCACCAACGATTAAATCATCAAGATTGAATCCATCTCCGCCACCTAACAAAAATCCGCTACCTGTCGATGTAAATAATTCATTTAAAGTAAATGGTTTCGTTGCCATATTGTAAAGAACTGGTCTAAGGCCACCAAATCCAGGCCAAGAGGAAATTTTATTGCTATCGACTACACTTGAATTAAAACCGCTGAGATCAAATCCACAGTAATTTGTTCCTTCAAAGGAAACTTGAACTACCATTGGATCAAACGCATATCGATCGCTAGTTTCTGAAACTCTGAAGGGATTTTCATATACTATAAAATCAATTCCGGAAACATTCTTTACTGTCTTTCCAGCCCAAGACAAAATGATAGTTGCGCCAACTCCCGTTAAATTTAATGCATAAACATCTAAAGATCCGGAAAACTCTCCACCACCACAAATGCCATTGATTGCTTTCGATGAGTCGTTGAATCCACTCACAGTGGAATTAGCAGAGACAACTGTATTTGCAATTGGGATAGTTATCGGTAGCGATGTTGGTGGGCACGGGCCCACAGAAGAAGAGTTTGTAAGTGGCAGTGCTAATAATGGCAATAAGAGATCATTATTATTTTCCTTCTCGGTACATTGTGAAAAAGTTAAAGTGATTAAGAACAGGAATAATAGTTTTGATTTTGTATGGAACCTACTCACGAAATGTCTCCTATTTGCCTTTATCCAAATGAACAAAGGCAAAAATTTTGAAATTAAAAAGTTTTAGTTAAAAAATTAAATGCAAATGATCCATTGCAGCCTGCTGCTTTGGGATTTGTGGTATAAACTGTTCCAGATGCTTTTCTTGAAGCCAGATCTGTTTTAGTTTCAGCTAACGTTGGTTTTCCGTTAAATACATCGCAAATTAATATTTCATTATCAGCGGTAATTGTCCAAATTAAAGCCGAAATGTTTGCACTGTTTTTTGGTTTATAATAAAGCACTCGATCCGTGTTGTTATACTCTACGATTTCGGCGTTTACTCGATAGGTTGATGTACCTGCACCATTTACATAATCAACATACAAATATCCTGTTGTGGTTCCGAAATTGGATTGGATAGAAACTGTGTTGGAACCTGGAGCGTTACATGTTCCCGCAGAACAACTAGCTTGAAAGTATGTTCCTCTGATTTCAATTTGACCTGCTTCTTTTGCAGATGCCTCTGCTGTTTTCAATAATCCTAATACTAAATTATTGTCAGCTTCTGATTTGTCTACTTTGCCATTATCTGCACATGCAGTGATAAAAAGTGCAAATAACATCACGATTGTTAGTTTGGTAGTCGTTTTCATTTAGATTCTCCTAAATCTTGGTTTGAATTTAGGGGAACACGGACAGGAAATAGGTTTATCCACGTCAGAAGACGAGGAGTCTTAAAATCTATAGATAGATATGTAAGTAGTGTTTTTTCCATACGGGTGCCCCGAGTTTACCTTCGGGGCCCCTTTATAACTTCGATATACGAAGGTATAAGTGTGCAAAGTTCCCAATCCACGAGAAAACATTGCGGGGAAGATCTGGCTTATCACCTAATATAGATTAAACTATTTTTGGTGCATCACAGTTGCGGGTCAGCACAGGACTTTCACCTGTTTCCTCCCTGAAGGTAATGCCACAGTTCCAACCTCAATATTATTTGTCAATCTAATTAATTACTCTTTGTTTTATCTGAAAGAGATTTTAGAAAGGAAACTATCAATTCAATTTCTGAATCATTGATATTACGGTTCAGATTGTATTGGTTCATCCGTTTTACTGCCTCCTTCAATGAAGAAACACTGCCATCATGAAAATAAGGCGGAGTCAATGCGACGTTTCTTAACGGGGGAACTTTAAAGAAAAAATTGTCTGCAGGATTTCCTGTAAACTCAGATCTACCAAAGTCATTTGGATTGTAAGAATATTTTGAATCTAATTTTGAAAATTGTGATCCACCAAGTAGATTATTAGTATGACAGTTGTTACAACCTACTTCTAAAAATAATTTGAGCCCATCCATTTCATCTTTTTTTAGTGCCTGAACATTTGACTCTACAAAATCATCGAATCGAGATTTTGAAACCAGGGACCTTTCGAAGGCAACTAAAGCAAGACGGATAGAATCTATGTTAGGGTTCGGAGATTCGGGAAAGGCATTTGCAAAAAAGGAATTGTAACTTGAATCATTCTGAATTCGATTTAATAATTCTGTATCGGAAGGTAAAGACATCTCCAACGGGTTGACAAATGGATCAATTGCTTGGTTGTATAGAGTATCTCTCCTTCCATCCCAAAAAATAATAGGTAAAAAGCCAACATTGAGAATGGTTGGTGTATTCCTTTTTCCAATTTGGCCGAATGTTCCTCTTGACGTTGATTGTCGATCCATCCCTGCAGAATTACCATCTAATGGATGACAGGTGTGACAAGATTGGACATGATTAGATGATAATTTGTTATCTCTAAATAGTTTTTTACCTAAAGATATTTTTTCCAGTGTATCGACTTCCGAGCCAGGGATTTGATTTGGCAAAATACCAATTTTTTCTCTAACTACTGCTTGCAATTCCGTTGCAGATAAATGATTGGAAACTATATTGATAAGTGATAAATTGATGAGTAATTCATTTTGATTGAGGTCTTTGTTCTTGAAATTGCAACTAGCAAGAGTTAAGTATAAGAAAGGAAATATACAGATTCTAAAAAAAAATCCTTTTGGTTTTTTCTGGTTTTGGTAAGAGAATGAAGACATAGGAACCAAACAGGGAAACCTTACTCAATCCATCAATTCTATTTTTAAAATCGATTTTAATGAATTTTAAAAAAAGTGAAGGTTCTTTTTAGTATTTTCTGGGGAAATGCCGTTTTTCTTTGTTAGTGGGTGCGAAAGGAGTTGGTAACAGCAGCAATGGTACCCGCAATTTCCCCGATTTTTTGACTGACTTGGTTTAGGTCCGCCGAATTGTTTGCGAGTTCTTGTGCGCTGGTGGAAAGTGTGTTGATTGTGTTTACCATATCTTCAGAAGCTTTTTTCTGTTCTCTGCTTGAAAATTCAATGGTTTCGGCCATCTCTTGCAAACCGTTTAATTCAATTGTAACGTTAGTTAAACTATTTGTTTGGGTTGACATTTCTTCCTTTAATCCATCTACGCTATCTTGCATTCTTTTTGATTGTTCTACAATTTCGCTTAATGCATTTACCGTTTCGTGAACATGGTTGGCACCAATATTTACCACTGAATTACTTTTATCAATGAGACGTTTGATGTTTTTAACAGAAGATTGGGTTTTGTCTGCTAACTTTGATATTTCTTCGGCTACAACAGCAAATCCCATTCCTGCATCACCAGCACGAGCAGCTTCTATACTTGCATTTAATGCTAGTAAGTTGGTCCTCTCTGAAATCTCAGTAATGAGATCTACAATTCCTGTGATTTCTTTAGTTACAGAACGAATTTCTGTCATTGCATTATCTGTATTTTGAACCGAAGAGTTACCTAGATTTGCCAAATTTGTAGAAGAATTGGATTGTTCAGATAATTGTAAGAGTGCTTTTTCGATATTGGTTATTGATCCTTCGATATTTTTCATCTCTTCTGTAATTTTTACAATGTTTTTGGTTTCATTCGTAATAAATTCAAACATGATTTCAAAAGATGTGGTAAGTTCTTCTAGTGAAGCAGCAGATTCTTCTGATATAGAAGCAAGCGATGACGCATTGTCTGAAACAGAAAGCGCATCTTGTTTTAATTTATACGCCGCTTTTTCTGCACCACTAACTGAAATCTTTAATTGATTCATGATATGATTTAGATTTATTAAAAAACGATTAATCGATTCTGTGATATTACCAATTTCATTTGTTCCGAAGTTTGGTAGTGTTTTAGTTAGGTCTGCTTCCCCGCTAGAAAGTTCATTTACTTTGGAAAGGACAGTCACAAGTGGATTATTGATACTTCGAAAAATAGAAATTACAAAAAATGACGATACCATTAATGAAAATAAGGCAAGTAGAATGTTTATGTTTCTTTGAAAAGATAATAGTTGGATTCGGTCATAAACTAATTTTTCAAGGATTTCAATGGAGCGATCCTGAATATTCCCTGCAATCAACGTACCTCTATGTATTGTAGTAAACAATGTATCGGAAGAGGTAGGTTTTGTAGTTGCTTTAATAAAAGTATCTTTGAGATCTCGTGTATAACTTTCACATGATGATTTCGCAAGATCTTTCGCTTCCATTAGCTCTTTTTGATAAGGTGTAGTGTCCTCAATTGATTTTGTATACGATTTTTGAATTTCGTTGCATGTGGTTTCAATGGAATTAATGGAAATGAGCGCTTTGGTGAAACTGACGCTAGTGAACTGTTTATTTTTGTAAGTTACATTAGTGTATTCTTCTCGAGCTATTTCCTTTAAAGTTGCAATATTCTTTAATATATCCGGTACTCTAAAGAATATAATTTCCATTTGATAGTAAGAGTTTACTTCTGGGTCAAGGATTAGGTTAGAGAAGTCTCCAATTTTCAATGCCAGTTCTTGTGTATCTCCGAGAAACAGAATGCTTGTTGATTGGTTAAAAAAATCTACTTTCGTATATTTTTCCCATGCTGTTAATTCTTTTGTGTTATCAGGTAGTAGATCAGTTTCTTTGATTTTTCTTTTTGCTGCTTCTATTAAGGGAATTAAGTCAGCAGTGTTTTCTTGTCCGATTTTAAGTCTTTCTAATCCTTTTTGATAGGCTTGGTAAATTGGTTTTAGAGTATGGATTCCTTGTTGTTCTTTTTCTGCAAATTGAATCGTTCCATTGAGTGAACGCACTAAAATAAGCAAAATGATGAATAGTGATGCAATGAGAGGAAGCGGTAAAAGTAACAATCTACTTTGAATCGAAAACCTAGAAAGAAATTTTGACATAAAACTCTGTATCTTCCTCTAGTGGACGAATTAAAATTCCACTTATCTTCTAACGATAATTGATTTTCAATAAATCAATCATTTAATTTTATAGGTGTAAGAATGGGAGGGTTTGTGAACAAATCCCTAGTATTGATTACATTGTTCGTAACTGCTTCTTGTGCTCGCACATTAGAAGTCAAAAACCAAGAAAACCTTTTTGAAAATTGTATGAAGACATTCCAAGACGAAATCAAATGTCGAGAATTTATGTCCAAATCTGCAAAAGACATACAATCAGATGATGAAAAACGTGAAGAAGTATTAGCTCAACTAACAGTGGAGCAACTTGCCGGAATGAAACTTCGAAAAGATATCAAGGACACATTGCCAGGTAAAAATGGAAATTTTGTTCGTGAGTATATTGGTGATCCGGATGAAGTAAAACATGGTGGTGATAGAGAGTATTGGGTTTATAAAAGGCCCATTAGTAAGTTTTCCGGAGATTCGCTTCCTGATAAAGAAATTACGGTGATCTTTCGTAGGTCATTTGTTGAGAGAGTCGAATACAAAAAACCATAACAACTTCAGCGTTTTTAATTAGGATTGTTTGGTGCTGATTTTTCAATGGAATAGTCAGGAGAGGAAATCTCCTGACTTAGGTTTTGTTATTATTAGTATACCAAGTAACCGGTCAAATCTACTGTTGTGCCGGCTGAAGTCGTATACGAAGCGTTACATGCTGCAAATGCACCCGCAAGGGCTTGTTGCGCAAGGCCATAAGTAAACTGTGGTAAGTTACATGGTTGGATAGGGTCATTGATTTTTTTAAGCACACATTCTTTCAGTGCGTTCAAATCATCTTTTGTTTTACCATCCAATTTGGTTAAAGAACAACCTGTTCCTGGGTTGAAGTATTCTTTTCCTCCAACACAAGAGTTCGCTGCGACGTAAGCGCCTAGGCATACTTGTTGAACTTCATTGAAACTTCCAGTGTTAACAAGGTAAAGTAAAGCTGAATTATTATCTTCTTTTTTTGCACCAGACTCCGTGCAGCCAACGATACCGGCTGCCAAAAGAAGTGCTAAAGAGATTCCTGCTAAACCTGATTTAAAGGATTTCATATTCTTTTTCATCGTTTTCTCCTTAGAATTTTGCTACCATACCGACGATAATACCATTTTGGTGGGAAGCCGGTCTTCCAGAAGTATCTACGAATTGTTGACCAGGACCCCAATCTCTTCTTAAGTCTACTTTCACTTGAAGGTTTTCCGTTAAGTCAAACGTAGGTGTAAAAGTGAGGGTTTTGATTTGTCCGTAGTTACTTGTTGCTCTTGCGCCAATCGCATCTTGGAACTTGAGGTCATATCTGTCCGCAGGTGTTACTGCAAAAAGAGGAGGGTTAACTACAAGTGATCCGCCGTAACGTTTGTCATCAAGATACTCAAAACGGAAACCAAGTGCAAATAAATTTGTGAATTGGTACTTCGCTTGAAATTGGTAAGTTTGGTAAACTCGTTTTACTCTGTTTTCACGTGTGAAACTTGTGTCTTTTGTGAATCCAGCAGCAACTAACCCCGGGTCTAAGTCAGGAACAAGACCTGGCATTGCGGCATCCAATTTTGCTTTAGTGATTCCAGTTGCCTCGTATCCGAACGCAGCTGTATTGGTTTGACCAGTTCTTTCACCGTAAGTATAGTCAAAGATGGTAGTCAATTTATCAGTTGGTTTGAAGATCAAAATCAAGTTTTGAATCATCCAGTGGTCAGTTTTGAAAGCTGATTGTTTAGGGAATGAAGTTCCTGTTGCTTGCTCTAGATAGTAAAGGGAGTTATCTTGTCTACCTTTGATGTTATCATTCGCTTGCAATGTGTTCCAAACTACTTGGAATTTGTCAGGTACTACATCATACTTTACTTGTGTTCCAATTGCTCTCGTAGGGTTTGGACCATCAGCGTAAGCGTGTTGTTGTGTGCTAGTTAAACTAGATCCACCAACTGGATCACCATAAGGCGCCAATCCGCTATATCCAAATTGTTGGCCATTTCCTGTATAGCCAGTTCCTTGGGCACTATTGTAAAGGTAAAAACCAGTAGATAGTCTATCGTTAATTTGGAGGTTTGCTCTCGCACCAGTATGGATAAATGGGATTGTGTTAAAGAACACGTAACCTATCGTATAAGCGATGTTATCCTTTGAGTCAAGAAGTTCCAATCCAATATGTGTTGCCATCTTTCCTACGTCAACTGTCAACCCTTTGAGTACTGGGAAGTATGCTGAAACATAAGCTTGTTGTAACAACTGCATATTATGAAGAGAGTTCGTTGTTTGATACGGACGTTCTTGATACATGTTGTTTTGTCCGTTTTGCATATCCAAACGGAAACCCCATGGACTTTCTTTATCCGCCAACTTCTCCATAGAGAGTTTTACTGCATTCACAGCAAACTGCTTGTTGTAAGTGTGGAAAGTTCCCGCTGTATCTTGGGTAGCACCTTGCCGGTTGTTTGTAGTATAGTTATAGTATACATCCACATATCCGGAAAAATTTACCAACTCATACCAAGACTTATCCTTTTCCTTTTTATCCTGAGCAAAAAGGGAAGCTTGGGAAAATAAGGTAGCAACGATCGTCGCCAACAGAGTGTATTTATTTCTCATTTGCCATTTCTCCTATGTGAACTTGTTGTGCAAGTTGTGTACCAGGTTGGCGGAGATTCCTTCAGCGCTCGGAAGAAAAAAGAGAAACACTGTATTTGAATGGGTTCTTGCGAAAAAAAAATAAAATTTTGATTAATAAAAGAACAAAAAAAAATCCAAATCAGCGGGAATTTTGAATTTATTTGATCAGTTTGCTTATTAATTGAGCAGAGTGACGCAATAGTCCTGAATATTCATTTTCTTTAGGCGAGTGTAGGACAAGATCTAAGAGATTTGCTAAGACGCTTCCATAATTGGTTTTTGGTAGATCTGGAAAGGTTTCGGAGAGGTGATTGCCGTTTAATTTCAAGTCAGTGAGAAGCAATGGAGGCCCTTCCTCCCAAATCTGAACCAATTGGTTCACTGTATCTCCAAAAATTGGTTGTAGATTGAGGATGAATTCTCTATTGATTTGGTATCTTGCTTGGAAATGTCGTTTAACTGGTGCTAAATATTCTTTTTTTAAAGTAAAGTCGTCTACTTTGATTAAGTTAGGATTTGATTCCCACTTGGAAATAAATTCAAAAAACAACAAACCATCTTTGGTATTTTGACCTGAGAACTTTAAAGTTCGTAATATTGATTCTAGTTCCTTAGCAGTGGATTTATCAGCTATCGAATAAAAAGCCAATGCTAATTGTAATCCAATAAATTCTTTAGATGTTTGATTCAACCTTTCTAAAATATTTTTTTTGGGATTTAGTTCTGTTGGAAGTTGGGGAAGGAAAATTTGAAAGATACCTTCTTCACTAAGGAGTTGGATCATTCGAGCAGGATTTTGCCCCATAAATGATTTTAAAATTTCATCCTGAAATCGTTCTAAAGATATTTTTTTGGTGACGTGTTTTGTTTCGTGAATTGCTTTCTTTGTTTCATTTTCAATGAAAAAATCTAAAGTACTGGCAAATCTTAATGCACGAATGGGCCTTAATCCATCTTCTGAAAAACGTTTGATTGGATTTCCAATTGTACGAATTGTTCTTTCTTGGATATCTTTTTGACCAAAGTGTTCGTCTACAAGAATTCCCGTAGATAAATCAAAAGCCAATGCATTCATAGTAAAATCTCTGCGTTTTAAATCTTCGGATAATGTTGTACCAAATTCTACATGATCGGGCCTTCTGCCATCAGTATAATCTTTGTCTATCCGATAGGTCGTGACTTCATAGTTAACTTTATCTAAAACAATCGTTACTGTTCCATGTTCGATTCCTGTATCGATGACGGTTCGAAAGAGTCGTTTTACTTGTTTTGGTTCAGCATTTGTCGTTAAATCGTATTCCTTTGGAATTTTGCCCATTACCAAATCACGCACAGATCCACCAACTAGATAACATTCAAAACCTGCACCTTTCAGTGCAGAGTTTATTTGTAATAAGTGGTTTAAATTGAATTTGGGAATTAACGATTGGGTATCTATTGGCAATTTCTACACTTGCCTCTAAAAACAATTTCAACTGATTCTGTAGAAAAACCTTTTAGTTGTTTGGCGGAAGGAATCCCATTCCATGGATCATCAATACATTCTATTTTACCACAAACATTACAGATTAAATGTCCATGTGCTGCAGAAACTATATGGTTCCCATCTGACTTTAACTCAAAATAGGTGACTCGATCTGTGGAATGAAGGGAATTTAAAAGATTTTTTTCTTCTAGATCAGATAAGGCTCTGTAGATGGTTACTCTGTCCCAAGACTCCTCTTTTGGGAGTTTTTCCATAATTTCCTGGTGGTTGAGGGGCCTTGGAGATCCTTGTAGAATGGAAAGAACTTGTTCACGATTTTTCGTAACTTTCAGTCCGATTTTTTTTAGTATTTGAGAAGGATCACCAGCCATGATTTGTTTATCCTGTGATGGGGGAAGATTGTCTATTCTAAAATCACGTTTGCTTTCCAGATTTCCCAATACCGAATTCCTAAACGAGTGTGGATTTGTAAAAGCGCCTCAATTTCTTTTCCTTTGTTTTTTTCGACAATGACAGGCGCTATTCCTAAATCCAATTTTCGATTGAGAATGGTATCGATTTCTTCTTTGGCCATTTGAGTCACTTTGTCACAGTCATCTTTTCTTTCTACGAGTAAGGTTTTGTTTTTTTCGCAAAAAATTGCCGATTGGAAGTGCGATTTATTTTCTAAAAGATCATCCAACTGCTTCGTGATTGATTTCTTACAATTCGATAAGGAGCAAATCAAAAAAAAACTAAACAGAAGATAAAAACTAATTTTCACAATCAATCCTTTTTATCTTGGGCGATGTTTGCGAGTTGGTCTGCTCGTGAGTTTTGTTCTCGAGGAATATATTGTATTTCAAAATTTTGAAATGAAGACTTTAGGGTTTCGCATTTATTTTTGAAAACAAGTAAGTCTTTATTTTTTACCTTATATTCGCCTTTCATCTGTTTAACGACGAGTTCAGAATCTAATCGGAAACGAATTTTTTGTAAGTTTTGTTTTATGGCTTCTTCCATCCCACGGTACAAAGCTTGCCATTCTGCCACATTGTTTGTGGCGGTTCCAATTTTTTCAGAAAGAAAAAAAAATTCGATTCCATCATTGTCTTGAAATGAAACACCAATGGCAGCAGGGCCTGGATTTCCGCGGGAACTACCGTCACAATAAATGAAGGTGGTATCTTTTGTCGACATAGCCGACAGTCTTTCTAGTGACTCAATCCTCACCAATCAAAAACACGAACTGGTTATAAAAAAATCTTTTGAATTCTGATTTATGAAGGACTTTTTTTCGGTGTCGTGGTAAACGGAGCGTATTGGGTGGCGGGTGGATAACCCCACCCAGTCTCAATAGGGCGGGGAGATCTATCCAAAAATCCCATCCAGCCCAAAAAGGAAAATGCATGACCGAACGGGGATTTGGTGCCCTTACCATGTTTGAAAATCGCCTTCGCAAACTAAAGAAGGAACGCGAAAAATGGGCAAAACGAGAATCTGTTGATTGTTACCGTATCTATTCTGAAGACATCCCTCAGGTGCCTTGTATTTTGGATCGGTATCCCAATGGATTGGTTTTATATGATAAAAGTTCCTTACGTTTCCAAGCAGAGGAAGGTCACGAAGAACGTTTTGATCGTATCGCTGCAATTGCGCGAGAAGTATTTCAAATTACAGAAGAACAATTATATTTAAAAAGACGGAAAAAACAAAAAGGATCAGATCAATATGACAAATTTGCTATTGAAGGAAATTTTCAATGGGTAAAAGAATCTAATTTAGAATTTCGTGTCAATCTGTCTGATTATTTGGATACAGGACTTTTTTTGGATCATCGTATCACAAGAGATTGGTTAAGGAAAGTTTCGAAAGGTAAATCTGTTTTGAATTTATTTTCATACACAGGTGCATTTTCCGTCTATGCAGCGTCAGGTGGTGCAAACAAAACCAAAAGTGTAGATCTCTCCAAAACATATTGCGATTGGGCATTGAAAAATTTGGAACACAACGGTTTTAAATCTGCCAATCACCAAATTATAAATGCTGACATTTTGCAATGGATCGAAGAAGAAACAAAAAATCCTAACCGGGAACGTTATGATTTAATTTTTCTAGATCCTCCAACCTTTTCCAATAGTAAAAAAATGCGAGAGGAATGGGATGTACAAACAAAACATAAAAATCTTCTGTTATTACTTTTAACAAAATTTCTTTCTGATAATGGAGAAATTTGGTTCTCTACCAATTTTAGGAAATTCAAAATGGAAGTTGAAGAGGAAGAGTGGACCGAACGTGGTTTTATTTGTGTCAACCGTTCCAAAGAATCAATTCCAGCAGATTTTCGTGATGAAAAAATTCATCAGTTGTTCTGCATCCAACCAGAACCCAATATTTAACCACTAATATTTAACAAAAGGATCAATCCGTTCGGCGAGAATTCTGCGGTTTTCGCCAGACTGTAAAGACAATATCCCTCGCATGATGGCTTGTCGTTCGTTACTCTCTCGTTTGGCGACCACTTTGAGTTGGTTCGAGATAGGCAGTAGGATTAAATTCGCAAATGAGATTCCGTAAAAGGTGGCGATGAAGGCAGTTGCAATTCCTTGGCCAAGAACTTTTGTCCCTCCATCTAAATTTTCAAGAACTGTCACAAGTCCAAGAACAGTTCCAATGATTCCCACTGTGGGAGAGAAACCTGCAGCGGTTTCAAAAACTTTTGCAGATTTTATATCATTCTTTTCTTCCTCTTCGTGTGCTTCCCACAAAATTTCTTCAATGGTTCTGGGGTCTGACCCATCAACAATCAATTGAATCCCTTTTTGTAAAAACGGGTTCTCTAACTTTTTAGCTTCATCTTCTAATGACAATAACCCATCTTTTCTAGCTTTTTCCCAAAATCGAAAAAATATTAGCTTTAGATCTTTTTCTTTTTTTCTAGAAAGTGCAAATCGTGTATCTCTAACAGCTTTAGTCACTTGTGAAATGGAATAGGAAGCAAAGGTGGCACCTAACGTTCCGCCTACGATTAGCAACATTGCAGGAAGATGAAAAAAGGAACGTAACGATGCACCTTCGATTAAAATTGCAACAAACACCGATAAAACGGCTGCGAGGATTCCGAGTAATGTGGAATGGATCATTGAATTCTTGCCTCTCTCAAATCTGGTCGAACACTCAACCTTCTGAGTGAATCTTTTTTTTCTATAACTTCGTTTTTAAGTCTTTCCCAAATCACAGAATCAGGATTTTCTCTTATTCTTGCACTGATAATAGGTTCTACTTCTTTCCAGTTTTCCTGATTAATGAATAATCGAACGCGCGCTAACTCTAGTTCATTTGCTTGGTCAGTTTGATTGTTTATCCGATAAAATCTTTCCAAGGAACTCATTGTACGAAGGGCATTGTTCCAATCGCCTAAAGATTCAAACATAGGTATCAAAGAATTCCAAGCGAATTCTTGGAATTCAACATCGGAACTTAAGTCCTCGAGAATGGGAATGTATTCCGCTTCCGGCGTTGTGAATTTTAAACTATTAAAAGCAATTCTCAGTAAATCAGGTTTTGGTGGTTCAAATTTCCTTGCGATGGCAATGGCATCCAAAGCTAGTTTGTTTTGTCCAATCGTATGGTAAAACCTTGCATATTCTGCAAAGGATTCGTAATAAAGATGTTTAATCTCAAGTGCATCTTTTCTCAAATCACCCGATGAATATTTCAATACAGAATCAATGACTGCTACTACCTCTAAGGTAGTTGCATTATCTAATTTTTCTGCGAAGTATTTTAATTTCCAATCTGATGGCAAAGTGTTAGCAAAGCCAATTTTTGATTCTAAATAACTTGGGTAATAAATATCGAAATTCCAGTATGACTTTCGACTCAAAAGTGATAAGGCATTGATGTGATGAAATTGATTGGATTTATTTCTAGTTGTTAAGATTAGGAATGGATGTTGCTCCTGGCTCAATCTCTCAATGTAAGAAATGATTTGTGATTGGTTGGAACTAAGGCCTAAAACGACGGTTTTATCTTTGATTTCCGAATGTTTTGGTAAAAATGGATTTGATTCAAATGGTAAAAAAGATTTATAATAAATATAATCTTTGTTATTGAAAGTTATATTGGTAATTGCAAATGGGATTGGATCAAAAATTTCTTTTTTAGAAAACGGAGAGTTGGTTCTGATCGTTGGCGGGGAAAAGAAAAGTAAAACAATGAAAGTAGCTGCAGCCAACATCATAATTCTTGGCAAACGCACAATATGTTTTTGCATTAGGTAAGGATATACTAGAACAGGAACAAATAACAGAGCTGAGATGGTCCTGATACCCATTGGTAAATTCCAGAAGTATAACAAAAAAGAAAGACCAAGGTAGATACTTGTTTCAAATCCAATTAATAGATATTCTTTATAAGCAGTTTTGTTTGGTTTAAAAAATCCAACAATAGATCCTGTGATGATACAAAGTGCGATAAAAAAAGAACTCCAGTAAGTCTGGTAAATAAAGAAGAAAAATGCAAAAAGAAGAGCAACTCTTCCAATTAAAAACACAGCTTTAGTTTCTTTTTTTAAACCACCTAGTAGAGATAAAACTCTTCCAAAGATTACTGAAAAGGAAACAGAAAGGATGAGTGGAATCTTGGGGCCAGGTTGGAAGTATAAATGTAAAATACAGTATGAGATAAGTAAAGACAGTGCAGATCGATAGAAAGGAGCAAATAACGGATGTTTGCCGATTTTTGATCTAATTTTGTAAAACTTACTAGCGTAGGGGCTTCTTTGTACAAACGTGCTTATCAAATACAGTGACAACAAAATGTAAAATACCGCTAACAGAACTTTCATGGAGTAATTTTGGTTTGGTTCAAAGAGTGAGTAAAATGTGAATACGGTCACACCAAGAGCAAAACTCAAAAAACGGAAATCGCGTAATGACCCACCATAGATCCCAACTGCGAATGCAGATATGATTCCGCTGAATAAAACCAATTCAAAGGAAAAAATATAATCGATAAGAAACTCTGCAGAATTGGCACGTAAAAACCAAAAAATTTGAATGATGGCTGCCACAAGAAGAGTAAGTGCCAAACTTAGAGGTAACGTTTGTTTGTATTTCCTGTAGATAAATCCTACTGCAAAGAAAATAATAAGAAGGATTTGTAGCACAGGGTATGCAGTGTCCGTACGATCGATGAGTGCAAGTTCAGATCCGGCTACATAAAAAAATAGAGAAAGAACATAACCTATCGATAGGCTAAGACTAAACTCGAGTGAGGGGAAGAGGCCGGTTTCCCAGAAACGTTTCCATTGAGAATCCATAGAATTTGCTACCAAAGATGTCGGATGGGTCACTTTCGCAAACCAAAGAAAATCTAATTTTATTTGGCGGTGCACAAAATGTTTGACCAAAACGACCTATTTGCCGAATTTGACTATAACTATGCTCACGTTTTTATCTATATCGTTTTTGGTTCTTTACGGCTTTGATATTTTGGTTCTGTTTTACTTCGGATTACATACTTACCTCATGGTTTTTCTGTATAGCAGATACAAACAAAACTGTGCGGAGGATGAAACCAAAGTCCTTTCCTTAAAGGACAAAAACCTTCCTACGGTAACTGTCCAACTTCCTATTTTTAATGAATTTTATGTGGTCGATCGATTGATTGAATCTGCATGTAATCTCGAATATCCTGCAAAAAAACTCCAAATCCAAGTCTTGGATGATTCCACTGACGAAACCATCGAAAAGGTGGCAACTTTAGTTGCCCAGTACAAGAAAAAAGGAATTTGGATCGAACACGTTCATAGAACCAATCGAAAAGGCCACAAAGCAGGTGCCCTGGATGAAGGTATGGCAAAAGCAAAAGGTGACTACATTGCTATCTTTGATGCTGACTTTACGCCAGATTCCGACTTTCTCCTTCGTACAATGGGATATTTTGAAGATAAATCCATTGGGATGGTCCAAACTCGTTGGGGCCATATCAACGAAACATATAATATTTTAACCAAAGCGCAAAGTTTTGGAATCGATGGTCACTTTATGATCGAACAAGTCGCAAGAAACGGTGCAAGCCTTTGGATGAACTTCAATGGAACTGCCGGTATCTGGAGACGTTCTTGTATTGAAGACGCTGGTGGATGGGAACATGACACCCTCACGGAAGATTTCGATCTTTCTTATCGTGCCGAACTCAAAGGTTGGAAATTCCGTTACATCAAAGACGTGGTTTGTAAGGCAGAAATTCCTGCTACTATGAACGCTTATAAAGCACAACAATTCCGTTGGTGCAAAGGTTCCATCCAAACTGCGGTCAAACTCATTCCAAGAATTTGGAAGTCCAAAGAATCTTGGAAAATCAAAGGCGAGGCGATCACTCACTTAATCAATTATTCTGTTCACCCGCTTATGATCATCAACATCCTTCTCACAGCTCCTCTCCTTCTTATGGAATTTTGGGCAGGGTTCAAAATGGATGACCTCCCAATGGAAATTCTTTTTGGTTCGGCGGCAGTTCTATCCATCGGATCGATGGGTCCTGTGATTTTTTACGCCTATTCACAAAGAGAAATTCACAAAAATTGGAAATCCAAATTGGTTTATCTTCCTATTCTTGTAATGATTGGAACAGGGATTGCTGTGATGAATACCTATGCTTGGGTCGAAGCCGTTTTTGGTGTCCAATCGGGATTCAAACGCACTCCTAAACTCCGAATTGAAAAAGAAGGAGATAGTTTACAGGACAAAATCAAATATGTGGTCCCTGTGGATTACAGAGCGTTCCTCGAATTTTTTATGGGCGCTTATTGTGTGTTCTGCATTTATTTATCCTTCATGGTCGGAAAACCGTACATGATTGGTTTTATGGTTCTCTATTCCATCGGATTTTTCTATGTCTCTTATCTTTCTGTGGCGGAGTCGTTCTGGAAATTCAAACCAGCGACCAAAGCAGAAAAGGAACTACGTGCCGTCGCTTAAGGAAAGAGCGATGGTACTTACTTGACGAAACCTTTCCTTCCAAAAAGCTGTAAATTCAACCTAGGTTCAGGGGTCATCCATGAGTGAAAAAGTCTACTGCGCGAACTGTTTGCATTGTGTTGTCGTTCGCCAATACGAATCGGAGCAAGATAAATACATTCTTCGAGTCAAATGTAACAAGAAGAAATGGTCAAAACGTTCTGGTGAAGAAAAACTTTATAAATACTTTACTGTAGCTCGTCGTATGCAAACAAACTGCGAGTATTATGAAGAAATGGGAGAGATTCTACCTTATATCAAGAACTTGAAAAAAGAACTCCCAATCAAAGACGAAATCTACATGGTGAAAGCCGTCTAAATCATTACCGGCGTGTTGTTTCCCAGGTTACCTCGCGCCTTCGCTCGCAAATTTCATAAAACTGAAAACAAAAAAGAACGGACGATTCAGGGTCAATTCCTGATCCCCGTTCCTGCGGGCAGCGTTCTCTCTGATTCCTATCCCACACGAGTGACTCATGGTCAGGTTATGCTCGCGCATAACGGAAAAAAGGTGCTTGCACCTGTCAACGGAGTCGCTAGTCTCACTCCAGACCAAAAACACTTTCAAATCAAACAAGATGGATCTTGGTCTACTACTTCACCATATCAATTCCGTCAGTTTGATTTTCCAACTCTATTGGAATCTTTTGACTTGGGTGCTTTGTATTCTTTGGATTTGATTGAAACTCCACTAAAGGATTACTTTCAAAAATTTAAGAAAGACTCTACTTTTAAAATTGTATTATCACCATTTTGCAGATACCAACATCTAAACTTTGAAGAAATGATTCTTCGAGATATGAAGGATGCTTATCTAGCATTCAATGAACTTCTCAAACAAATTTTTCCAAAGGCAGTAGTCTCTAATTTTTTTGAACTACCAACGTTGGATTTTGAACATCCGAATGGAATTCCTGAGTTTTTTCTCCACAAACAATTTCACGAACCTGTGGACAAAACTAGAAAATCACTAATCAATCATGAAGTATTATTTTTAGGTGCTGAATCGATATTTCATATCTTAAGAATGTTATATTATAATGAACCTTTTACGAAACGACATTTAGCAGTTTTTTTAGTAGATCGTAAAGGAAGAATGGATTTGGAACCTCGCCAGTTTTTTTTAACGAATGGTCAATCGTTGGCGTTCATTCCAGCCAATTTAGACAAACGATATAAAATTGCATCATTCCAAACCGTGTTTGAAGAAGTAAAACCAATGGACGTTGCTTCGTTAGGTTATTTTAATATTTATGAACAATACTCCATCACACTTTATGAAAAACTTCCTGCATCCAGAAAAGAATTCAGTTGTATTGATTGTATGGAATGTAATAACTACTGCCCAACCAATGCAAATCCTGTGCAACTGATCAAAGGGAAAACTGAAGAATTCGAAAAGAGCCAATGTATATCCTGCGGAATTTGTACAGTTTACTGTCCATCAGGCATTGATATTCGGAAACGTATTGAAGGAGTTTTGGTTTAGCGACCGACCATTATTATATGTTAAAGAATCTTTATATTCTTTCTGAAAATAGTTGGGGTGTGAAATCTTCAGAAGTATTTGCCGATTTTTTTTATTTTTTAACTTTGATTGGGTTTTTAGGGTATTCGTTGGCCCATGTTTTACCGATTCCAATTTTGCCGATCGCAATAGCATCAATTATCACTTTAGTTTATTTTGGATTTTGTATTCGAGCCAACCAGTCCCCTTATTGGTTGGGTTTACTGTCACAGTTACTTATTGTTTTTTTGATTTTACCTACTACGTGGTTACATCCTATTTTAATACCGGTTGCTTATCTTTTCGCAGTGGTTGTGCATTATTTTTTGATTCAACAATATTCTTTGCGAGTGCCTCTCTTTAGTTTGGTGTTTCTTTTCGTATTAATTTGGGATACAGTATTTTCATTGTTAGGATATTCCTTTCGAACCCCAGTGGAGTTTGTCCCTTGGGTTGGGATTTCCTTTGAAAATTCTATTTTACCTCTCACACGTCCTTGGTTTTCAAATGTTCCCATTCGACTCACTGATTATTTGTCTTTTGTGGATTGTCTTGGGATTTATGTTTTAGTTGGAATTGCTTGGGTATCTTTTCGAAGAACCGTTTTACTTGGGTTTTTCCTCTGTTGGCTTATTTTGTTTTCCATCTGGGGAATTGGTTCCGGCCAATTAGGATTGAACTGGATTCTTTCCTATTCAGCTCTTGCTTTCTTTTTACATGTAGGCCCAGGAAGGAATTTTTATGGATCCTATTATGTTTCTTTGCTGGGTTTTGTCATTTTACTTCCCATTGCGTTTTTTGTAGGTAAAATGGGTGCGAGTGCAGTTTCCGTATTGGTTGTTTTTTTTCTTTTAGAAGGTCTCTTAGTTAGGGTTTTTCTTGGAAAATAAGTCTATCTTGAAAAGGTGGGAGTAAGTTATACCATATGAATCAACTTCTGGAGATTCTGGACCCTAAAAATATCATTTTCGATTTTAAAGCAACCACGAAAGAGGATGCCATTCGTAAGATGATTTCGCATATGGTCGCCACACAATCGTTAGATCCTATCCACGAAGAAGAGACTGTTTCTTCTTTAATGAACAGAGAAAAATCAATGTCGACTGGAATTGGGAGTGGGGTTGCCATTCCCCATTGTTCGGTGCACTATGTAAATGAATTGAAATGTGCAATGGCAATTGCACCACAAGGAATTGACTTTGATGCACTTGATCATGGTTTAGTTCAAATTTTTATCATGCTGATAGTTCCGAAAAACAAATTCCAGGATCATATCAAAACACTTGCATTGATTGCAAAAACTCTAAATATCCCCGAAGAAAGAGAAAAACTCATCAAAGCCAAAAATTTCGAAGAAATCCAAAAGGCATTCCTTTCGAAAAGTTAATCCAGTGAAGTCGGAACTATTCCGTTTTCTGTATTTTTTACTGCTGTTATCCTGTATCAGTAGTTTTGTATCTGAGTTTCATACAAAAGATAAATCTTATCTTTATGCAGATGTTGGGATCTCAGAAGTTCAAAACAAGGAAGCAGATTTTTTATCTTCCTATTTTCAGTTTTGGAAATCATTGGTGTTTGAATCTGGTGGAAAAACGGAAAATGGCGAAACTGTATATTCGCATATTCTAACTCGTTTTCTTCCAACCTTACATTTAGCATTATTTAGTATTCTTTTTGGTTCCATTTTTGCATTTGCGCTTTCTCTTGGCGTTACTTATTTTCGTTCAAAAGTTTTGTATGATATGGTTTCGTTTAGTTCTAATTTGATTTTGTCTACTCCAGTCTTTATAGTTGCTATTCTACTTTTGATTTTATTTTTTTATCGATTGGAATGGTTCCCTCCAGGTGGTTACGAATCGGGGAACACATATTATGTTGTTTTGCCGGGGATTACGTTGGGTTCGCGAGTATACGCTCGAATGTCATTGTATTTATTGCCAGAAATTCACAAGGAAGCAGAATCGAAGTATGTTCAGTTATTAAAAACTAGATCCTATCCTTGGAGTCATATAGTCGGAAAAGAAATTTTTTTAAAAGTCTTACCGATTGCTCTGATTCTTTTGATTTTGGACTTTGGATCCTTGTTGTCAGGAGCTATGGTAGTAGAGGAAATTTTCTTTTACCCAGGAATCGGAAAGTCTCTATATTATTCTATTAAATCGATGGACACACGATTACTTGCAACATTACTAATGTATTCTGGTATATTGTTCTATATTTTGAATCGTATTGGATTTTATCTTCAGAGATTTTTTTCTGGAGGCTTGTTATAGTGAGTCATTTACTTACCATTGTTAGATTTTTATTTTTTGGATTAGTTACAGCGGGTGTTTTGTTTTTGCCAAAACCCACAAATGTAGATTTAGTAAACAATAACTTGCCGATTTTTTCTCCTGGTTTTTTTGCGGGTACAGATCGACTGGGTCGTGACAATCTTGCGTTATTCTGTTATGGATCTTTATCAACGATCATACTTGTGATTCCTGCGCGCATTTTTACTATTTTTGTTTCGTTTCTTTTGTCTTCATTTGCACTCTTTTTCCCTAAAAAAACGGACTTTGTACTTTCTGGAATTGTTTCTGTTTCTTTAGCTATTCCATCTTTGTTGTCGGCTCTTATCGTGATCAGTTTGTTGCCAAACAGTCCTTTTACAATTTTTATTGCGATTTTGGTTTCCGATTGGGCATTGTCTTATGAAACATTGACTGCTAAAATTCGTGAGATCAAACAAAGCTCTTATCTTTCGGCATCCCTTTGTATGGGAGCAAAATCCTATCACTTAGTTCTTTTGCATTATTTGCCTGCCCTTCGCGATATTTTTGGTTTTTTGTTTTTTTCTGGATTGCCGGCAGTAGTGATGACTACAGCCCTGTTTTCCTATCTGGGAATCCAAACTTCGCTTGGTGATACGGGGCCAGGGCTTGGAGAACAAATCGCATTTTCTAAAGATTATTTTGATAAGTCACCAGTTTCCGTTTTGCTTCCGATCGTTGCCATTTTAACTTTGGTGTATTCTTTGGGATCTAACCTAAAAAAGAATGAAACATAAAATTTCCGCATCATTCATTATCCTCTGCCTTGTATTCAATACACTGCCTTTATTTTCTATTGATGATTATTACAATTTTCCCAAACAAAGTTACAAGGGAAGTGTGACTTATGAGTCTTCTCGTAATTTATGTTTGTTTTCTTTTGTTGCAGTCACACCAGATCCAACGAAAGAATATTTAGTTAAAGGAATTCCTTCGGTATTACTTTCAGACTTAAGAAGTTTAGAATATACTTATGTGGAATATCCCAAACCAAACGTAGTATATCATTCTTTTGGCGATTCACCGGATAAAACTTTGCAAGAGAAAGTTGATGCAGAGTCTTTGAACGTAAAACGGAAAAAGAGAGAAATCAACGATGAAAAAGATTTGGATGATCTACGTTCTGGTAAAAAACAATTGGCTCCCGAAAAAGATCCTCGTTATGTAAAAGTTACAATTAAACAACTTCTTGATAGGAAGGCCCCTACACCGGATGAATCATTTGGTTTGGCTTCTAAATTAAATTGTGACTATATTATTACAGGTAGTTATGAAGTGCGTGAAAATGAACTTTTTACAAAAGTATTTTTATTTGATGATTTTGAAGGAAAAACAATTCCTTTTGAACACAAAACATCTGTAATTCGTGCTTACCAGGAAATGGGGCCACTCGGAGAATCCATTCGTGAAAAGTTGCAAGGAAAGGATACAACTACCGTTTCCGTTTCAACGGAAGGAGAAGAGGGTGCCCTTGTTTATTTAGATGGTATATATTTGGGAAAAACGCCGTTAATTGGTAAAAAGTTTCCAGTTGGCAAAAGATCCTTATTTATCTTTAAAGAAGGCTTTCATCCTCACAAACAAGATATCCAGCTAGATAAAGGGAAACCGTTTCAATTCGATGCCAAACTTTCTCTCAAACTTAGTAACTCATATATTTCTGTTCATTCAAATGTCGAAGCTGATGTTTATTTAGGAATTCAATATTTGGGAAAAACGCCGTTAGAACGTATCGCCATTCCTTCTGGTATGAATCGATTGCGGGTATCCAAAGAAGGCCATATTGATTATTTTCGTGGTATTGATGCACATGATAACGAGGAAGTCGTGGTTGATGCGGTGATGCGAGAGGGAAAAACTGATGTCTATTATAAGAATAAACAAAATGTTTTTTTAGATCATACGTATAAGGATTTTGCCACCTATTCTTTGTATGGTTCTCTTTTGTTTTATGCAAGTTATGTATATTTGAATTATGCATCTAGGCAGGCCTATTCGGCTGCAAGATCACAAGTAACTCTTGTTAATGCTAGCGCAATTTCTTCTTTTTATCAAAATAATCCCAATGAATTTTTCTTTTGGTATAGTGTGCAAAATCATGTAATTGATGATGCAGAATCAAAGGCTAGGAGTTTGAAACGTGCTGCGGGAACCTTGCCAATGGAAAACCGCAAAGATCGTCAATTGGTAGCAGGTCCCATGGTGATTTTGATGGGACTCATGCTCGTATCTGCAGCTACGTTTTATATCCTTGGGCTTGATGAAGAGACCTTAGAGTTTGGATATTTGCCTTTGAATCCGTCTACAGTTAGTTATGGCCAGAATTCACGCGAAGGCTATGGTTATCTGCAGTTTAACGTACGGTATTAGAAAGTAGATTTCCCCGCCCTAAT
>NZ_NPDX01000008.1 GCF_002811945.1 Leptospira harrisiae
CCAAATCCATTGCTGATTGTGCATGTCTGGGTTGAGG
This sequence comes from Leptospira harrisiae, assembly GCF_002811945.1. Classification (NCBI taxonomy): domain Bacteria; kingdom Pseudomonadati; phylum Spirochaetota; class Leptospiria; order Leptospirales; family Leptospiraceae; genus Leptospira; species Leptospira harrisiae. The sequence goes on from NZ_NPDX01000008.1 coordinate 38, forward strand.
GTTTACTTGATACCGTGATTACGTAGTTTGTGCCATCTGGATAGGATTGTGGGAGATAAAATCTTCCACTTATATTAAATGGTGCTTGTTCTGCTGCATTATTTTGCAAATAGATAATGCCACTTAACCCAGCAATGTTGCCGCCAATACGATAATTTTTGCCTGATCCCGCACTTTCACGAGCAGAAGATATTGAGGAAGTTGCATAATCAGACAATAAAGTCCTTACAATTTGGTCTGATGTTTTGTCGTCCTCTTTCAAAGTACAATTGATAAACATCATGAATATTACTATAACATAAATTACTGTGCGCATAACACTAATATCTTCGGCAAATATTTTATTTCATAAAGTACATAAGTTAGCCGATAATCAATTCAGGTATTTTACCCAATGGGCCAAAGACTACAAATATTTTCAACAATAGTATTATTTTCTTTTTTATTTTCCATCAGTTGCTCTACGATTCGCAAAAATTATAGGACAATCCGAACTGATGTTTCAACAACCGATTTCAGCAATGGAAAGTTTGGGAAAACACAAAAATTCGTTTTGAGGCGAATCAATCAAAAACCGACTACCTATATTAGTGCGGCGAGAGACAACTTGACCGAAAATTTAAGATATTTCTTAATCAAAAAAGGTGCAAATGTAGAAATCGCCAAAGAAGATGTAATCACCCAAGTTACAAATTCAGCGAATAAACCTGAAGCCAATATCTTTACTCCAGAAAAACCTAACGAACTTTCTAAGGAAGCTATTAAAGAGTTATTGTCTCAACAACAAGGCGAACTTTTGCTTGATGGTTATATTTACGAAAAAGACTTAGGGAATGTAATCGATCCTGATTTTAGTACTGGAATCATTATAAAAGTTTATTCAACAGATGGAACACTGGTCGGAGAGTGCATCATTGGCTCTTTTTATTCTACCAGTGATTTTGAGGTGAATCAAATTTATGCATCTCTCATAGCAGATAAAATTGCTCAAAACTATCTCTCTTATTCAGAGAAATGGTTTAATTTTTTTAAGAAGTAACTTCAGCTTTTCATGTTTAGAAGAATATTCTATTTAATGATTATTCCGATTTCAATCATTCTACCTCAAGCCGGAGAAAAACTTTATCTTGATGTGAGAAAATCTGAAGATGTAGCAATTGAAAACTCGCCAGAGCTAAAGCTACTTGGGAGCCAACAAAGAATTAAAGGACTCATAGTCAATGAAAACTGGAGAAATTACTTTCCAACTGCTTCGGTTTCATGGTTTCGAAACTCAAATGTTGTTGAAAACGAGTCGGACAGCCGCTCCCAACGTGTTTCGTTAAATTTAGATCAAGTTATATATGATGGTGGCAGAAGAAAGTTGGCTCTACAGGCTGCCATGCATGACCTTGATCTTTCTAAATACGATTTGTTACTCTCAATTAATGATTTGAAGTTTAAAACTCGAAATGCTTATTATACTATACTTAGCAATAAAGCACAATTAGAGTTGCAAGAAAGGTCGATTGAACGACAAAAAGAACAGTTGAAATTTGCACAAAGAGAACTTAAATTAGGTGACACAACAGAAGTGCAAGTTTTGCAGATTTCAAATCGATTGAATGAGATCCAACTCCAACACAAACGAACAGAAATTGCTTACAGTACAGGGCTAGAAGAGTTTAAAATTTTACTACGGTTGCCCAGTTCTTCAGAAGTTAACCTAAAAGATAGAATTGAAGATGGTTATGATTTTCAATTCAAAACAATATCTGAAAAAGATTTGGTAGACTTAGCATTTCGCTCAAGAGTAGAATTTGATAGGACTAAAGCTGCCGAATTACAAGCTTTATCAGAACATGAAATTGCAAAATCGTATTATATACCAACTTTTTCAGTAGGAAGTTATTATGCATCCGCAGGAGACCGGTATGAGCCCAGACAAAGGGAATATGGTTTTAATTTTAAAATGAGTATGGCTCTAGGAGCAAATACCGTCCAGGATACTTCGAACTATATTTCTCGAAATCAAGATACAGACCGTGCTCTCACCTCCTCTACAACGGTTGGAATCTACGATAATTTACAGTATAAAAGAAAAATTGCTCAATCAGGAATCGCCGCTGAACAAGCAAAAATAACAAGAAGACAATTGGATGATATTATACGTATTGAAGTGCACAAGGCATTGCATAACTATAATGTTACTTGGGAATCCATGTTATTAGCTGATGAAAATGCTGACTCATTTGATAAGCGCCTAAAAATCAAACAAAGACAGGTTGAAATTGGCGAAGTGAGACGTGTGGATTTAGCCGAGACTGAGATATTTTATTTAGAAGCACAAAAAGCAAAAATTAATACTCGAGTTCAGTTTCTCCTCTCAGTATCACAATTGGAAATGGCAGTAGGAGCCAGTTTAGACTCATTAAATTTAATTATGCAAAAAAAAGGGAAAGATGAATAATTTAAGAATAATTTTGGCAATCAGTTTACTCGTAATCAATTATTGCTCTGATAATAAAAATGAAGCTGCAAAAAAAAAGAAAACCACCAATCGATCAGTTTATACCTTAGAACAATCGGACAAGGAACTTACAATAAATCTTTTAGGTACTGTTTCTCACAAAAACAAGGCAGAAGTAAGTTCAAAAGTGATTGGAAGAATTGAAAAAATATTCAAGGAACAAGGACAAAAGGTAAATAAAGGAGAAGCTTTAGCAAAGGTTGAGACATTGAACCTTGAGTTACAGCTAAAAAAAGACGAGGCGTCTGTTGAAATTCAAAACAAACAAATAGATCTTACTAGAGCAAAATATATCCAAGCAAGACAACGGATTGAAAAAGAAGTTGCCAATATTGAAAAAGCAAAAGCTGAAGAAGCAGAAGCAAAAGCAAATTTAGAAAACTTAAAAAGAACTTTAAACAATAAAAAAGATCTATTTGAAATTGGCGGTGTCTCTGAAACAGAACTGAAAGGTGTTGAAACAGCGATGGTATCAGCTGAGACAGCATATTTTAAAGCACAAAAGAATTTACTTTCAATTCAAGTGGGTTATAGACCAGAAGATCTCAAAAAAAATGGGTTCAAAGTCCCAACCAATCCTGAGGCTCTTCGCGAAGCATACGTAGATTATAATACCATTGTAGAAAAAGCCGAGCTTGATATGGCAATCGCAAACCTAAAGGCCACTCAAGCAAATATCGAAACTACAAAATTACTGATCAAAGAATCAACTCTACTCTCTCCTTTAGATGGGAAAATAGCTGTACGCAGTTTATATGTAGGTGAAACAACGAAAGAAGGAACACCAGTGTTTGTTTTAGTTGATGATTCGGAAGTCTTTTTGACATTCCCTGTAAGTGAAGCAGATGTACCGAAATTTCAAGAAGGCAAATATATCGAATTCTCCATAGATGCTTTGGGCAAAGAAAAAAAATTTAAAGGTAAAATCGTAATCGTATCACCGATCCTTGATGCACAAAGTAGGACAGCTGAAATTAAAGTTGAATTCAAAAACGAAGGAAAAAAATTAAAACCTGGTATGTTTGCTAGAGGAGAATTTCGTTATACTCTTCCGGATGACGGCTTTTTAATTCCTAACAACGGAATCATTCTCTCTGAAGATAAAAAAACTGGAAAAGTATTCATCATCAATAAAGATAAACTTGCATTTAGTAAAGAAGTGAGCGTGATTTCAAATGAAGGTGATAAATTTCTAATCACAGGCCCATTAAACGAAGGTGATAGTATTGTTCTCGGAAATTTAAATGGACTTTCTGATGGACAGCCTTGGGACCAATAGTTTGAAGTTAACAAAAAAATTGGCAAGCGAAGGGAAAATCTCGATTGCAGATACATAACTAAAGCTCATTCCGAATATTACTGCCAAAGACATGGGTCGCCAAAACTCGGAGCCCTCGTTTGAACCAAAAATTCCGGGAATCAATGCGAATATTGTAGTCAGAGTAGTCATTCGCATCGCCCTCTTCCGATTAATAACAGCCATTTTCATTTTCTCTGGAAATGGAATGGAACTTTCATTTCTAAGTGCATTCTCAATGATCATGATCGCATTGTTAATAGATAAACCTGCCAATAATATAAAACCTATATAAGTTGAAACATTATAAGTTTGTCTAAATATAAAGAGGAAAAATGTAGTTGCGGCAATATTAATAGGAACCATTAACATGATAGGAAAACTAATCCGTAAAGATTGAAACAAAATAGCAAGTGTTCCATAAATCAAGCCAACAGCAAATAAAATAAAACCAAACATCTCAATTTGGTTTTTTCTTAGTTTTTTAACTGCATCACCCAAATCATAGTAATAGTTCTGCGGGAATGGAAAAACTTTCAACTTTGCTTCGGCTTTTTCCGCATATTCCGACAAACTAATGTCTTTAAAATTTGCGGTAATCGTAACCATTCTTCTTTTATTTTTCCGATTGATTCGTGTATCCGATTTTGTTCGTTTTGTCTCTAGTAAATCAATGAGAGAAACTTTTGAATCATTCACTGGGATCAAGGAATAAGTAAGATCGTCTACGGATCGCCGATCGTCAGCCCTAAATCTTACACGTATATCCACTTCGCGATCTCGATCAAAAATTTTAGTCGGTATTGAACCTTGTAATGCTGTACGAGCAAAGTCTGAAATAAACTGATTGGTCAATCCAGCTAAAGCAACTTTATCTTGTCGCAAACTCAATTGGATCTCTTCTTTACCATCTCGAAATCGAAAAACCACTTGGTCAGTTTCTTTAAGTTCTTTCACAGAGTCTGCGACTTCTCTTGAAAGTTTCTTTAATTCTTCTAGATCATCGCCGATTAAATCAATGTCCAACTCCTTATTGGAACCAAAAGCATTTGCATCTATATAGTAAACAAAAACGCCCTTTACCTCGTCTGTTGTGCTTCTCAGCTGATTCTTAATATCATCAGGAGAATTCCCAGCAAGATCTTTCTTTAATTTAATTGATAAGTCAGCATGCCATTTTTCTACTTTGGTAGAGACCTTTTCGACATAGGGATTTTTGGAAATCAATTCTTCGATTAACTTAACACTTCTACTCGTGGCTTCAAGATTTGTTCCTGTTGGTAGTTCAACACTTCCCATTATCTCACGACTGCCGGCAAAATCCACATACTCTTTACGAATGAAGAACATAAAAACAAATCCCAAAGAAATGATTATTAATAAAGAAACCATTTTTGGATGGGTCAATTTAAATCGATGAAATGGGATAGAAAAACTATATTGCTCTTTAATAGACAAAAGAGAAGCCAACGGCGTTTTCTTCTGATCAAAAAAATCAGCACTTAGAAAATTCCATTTTTCTGGCACAACACTGCAAAGCATCGGTACGAAAATTAACGAAAGAAAATAAGCGATTAGAATACATGCAGTAATAGAAGTTGCAAGATCTAAAAAATTATTTTTAAAATCAGCAGACGCATATAACAACGGAATAAAAACAATTATATTTGTGACAGAAGAAGCAAGTAGTTCTTTCCATAATTCTTCTATTGATAAAAAAATTGGATCTGAAACATGATTCGAAATATTAGAGTTAATCCGTTCGATTACTACAATTGAACTATCAATGAGAACCCCAACACCTAAAGCAAGACCCGCTAATGTCATTATATTTAATGATTTCTCAAGCGAATCTAGAATAACAAAAGATAAAATAACAGCAATAGGAATCGTAATGGATATGATGATTGTATATCGCAAATCCTTTAAAAAAAAGAAAACTATTAAACTGCAAGCCAGAGCACCTACCAATCCAGAAGAAGAAACCGAATCTAGAGCTGCTGAAATGTATTTTGACTGGTTATATGCAATCTCAAATGCAATATTAGGGTATTCAAAGTTTGTTACTTCTTGTTCCAAAAGTCTACAAACTTCTAAAATATTCGCACTACTGTTTTTTTTAATTTGTATGCTAACATTTTCAGCCCCCTTCTCTCTACTCAAATCCGATAAATCACGCTCACCATCATAAATTTCACTAATATCTGTTATATGGACCACTTTCCGAGTTTTACCTACGACAAAATTAATATTGCGTAAGTCTTGAATTGACTCGATCCTATTTTTTAACCTCAATTCATTTTCATTTTCGGGAGAATTAATTAATTTCCCCAAATAGATGTCTCGATTGATGTTTCTAATTTCATCCATCACATGACTGGGAGTTAACCCGGTTGACAATAATCTTCCTTTATCGACATCAACACGAATCTCTCTGTACCGCCCTCCGATCACGATGACTTCGCCCACTCCAGGAATTCTTTCGAGAATTGTTTTCAATTTTTTTTCTGAAATTTCTCTAAGTTCCTTAAGACTTAGAACCTTCGAAGTTAATCGGATGGTGAATACAGGCTTATCTTCCGGATTAAACCTAACGACATAAGGTTCTTCTACTTCTCTTGGGAAGTTATACCTTACTAACTCGACTTTTGATTTTAGTTCGACTGATTTATATTTAATAGGCTCTTCGGAATTAAAAAAAATTGTGATTTTTGACTCTCCTTCTTCAGAACTTGATAGGATCTTCTCAACACCACCAACTCCCACAATTTGTTTTTCAATTGGCTTAGTAATGAGTTCTTCTATTCTAGAGGGTGAATTTCCGGGATATCGAGTTATAATAGATAAAATATTTGATTCTTTTTTTGGCATTAATTCGTATTTTAAGTTTCTATACGAAGCAATGCCAAAACCTAACAAAGCTACAACGAACATTGTTACTGTTATTTTTCTTTTAACAATGATAACAAGAAGGTTGTTCAACTATTTCTCCATTAGTCCTTTTTCTATCATAACCTTACTAATAATAGGTATAAAAAATAAACTGATTACAGTTGAGAATATGAGTCCTCCAAAAATTGAGGCAGCCAAAGACCTCTGAGAAGTTGAACCACTAAAAGAAAACAACAACGGGAGTAATCCAAGAATCGACGTAAGTGTAGTTGTTAGAATTGGAATTAACCTATCTTTGGCACCTTCAACAATCAACTTTTCCGTATTTTTAAATTTTGTTTTTTCATCTCTATAAAATTCTACTATTAATATCGCATTATTGACAACGATCCCTGCCAAAAGAATGGAACCAAGTAGTGACATCATATTAATCGATTCATTGAAAATAAAAAGAGAGGCAACTACACCAAATGCTGCGAGAAAAATGGAAAATAAAATTAACAACGGCAACAAAAAACTTTCCATTGCTGCGGCAAGGGTCATATAAACTAAAATAATCGAAAACAGCAAAGCAATCCCTAAGCCATTCACTGCGACATCCAAAATCTTTTTGTTTTCGCCAAACGCTATGGATGTACCATTTTCATTTAAATTCCCGACTCCTACAGCATCTCCCACCTTATTATAAGCACTGGAGATACTTTGGTCGTCAATTTCCATAGCAAGAAATCCAATTCGTTTCCCATTTTGGCGATTGAGAATTCGACTTGATTTTCTAGATTCAATAAATGCAAAATCTTTTAAAGGCACATATTTGTTTTCATCCACCTCAAAGTGAATGTCTTTTAGTTTGTCAATTCCGGTTCTTCCCTCTTGTCCAGAGCGAATTAAAATTGGTATCTCTTCATCTTTTACTTTATAAAAAATAGTTTCATCGCCTTTGACTATTGTTTTTAAAGAATCCCCCACATCAGACGTTCGAAGTCCAAACGAAGCCAGTCGGTTTCTATCAAACGTAATTCTAACTTCATTTAATTCTTGATCGAATGATGTTTGAATTTCTTTTGAACTAAAAATCTCTTTTAGTTTAATTTTTAATTTTAGAATTTCTGCATTGATATCATTATAATTCCCACCTGTAACAACAACAGAGACTTGTTCAAATGAAAAAGGTAACACTTCTGATAAAATATCTGAGGATGATATGATTTTAATTTTCTGTTGCTCATCATCCATTTCTTTCAATCGTTCGATGAATTGGTCTTTTTTGGAAAAACTACTAAACCTAAAAAAAATCTCCGCACGGTTTAAACCGAATTCGGAAGTTGGAAACATAGTTAATTCTTTTTCCTCAAACCCGAGTTTAGAAAGAACATCTGCATTTTCATCAACGAGAATAGCTAACTTCTCAATATTCTGGACAACTTCCGATGTTTTCTGGATACGTGTACCATTTGGTAAAGTAAGTTTAATGTTTAGATCCAAACGTTGGACTTTTGGCATAAGATTGACCGAAATGATAGAAGCAAGGAGCGCAGCAAACAAAAGAGAACCAAAAGCAACCATTAAAACAACTTTCGGCTTCTCTAAAAACATTTTCAAAAAGAACACATATGTAGCTTCGATCTTAATGATTAAGTTTTTACTAATATTCATCAAACGATCATTATTCTTAAATTTTGATGAAATCATTTTATTGAAAAAAGGAAGAAACACTAAAGAAACCATCAAAGATGACGCCAAACAAATACAAACACTGAGTGCAAAATCTTTAAAGATAATTCCTTCCAAACCATTGAGATAAAAATTTGGTAGAAAAACAACGATGGAAGTTAGGTTCGAAATTACTAAAGCAAATGCAATTTTTGACGCACCAATTTCAATTGCTAGGTGTTCATCCTTTGAATTCTTTTTTTCTTTATGAATGGACTCTAAAACAACGATTGATGAATCGACCATCAAACCAACTCCAACGGCGAGTCCACCTAACGACATTAAGTTCAAGGACTGACCGATAAAGTGCATACAAATAAAAGAAACGAGTATTGATGTTGGAACTGAAAAAGTAATAAGGATTGCTTCTACCCACGAGCCTGTAAAAATAGTAAGGATAATAAAACATATAACTACTGAAAGAATAATCGAACTAGCTACATCTTTAACCGAAGATAAGATTAGATCTGACCTATCTTCTACAATTTCCAATTCCAAAATATCAGAAAACCGGTCATTAATTTCGGTAATGACTTCTTGAATATTTCGCGCAACCTCAACTGTGTTTTTTCCGGATTCCTTGCGAACATCAACGAGAATACATTCAGATAAATTTCTACGACAAATACTTGTTTGGTCTTTGAACGAATCCTTAACACTTGCAACATTATTAAGATAAACCGGAGCCCCTGATTCGGAAGTTTTAAGAATTAAGTTTTCTATCTCACCAACGTTCAAAAATGCACCCATGGTTCGGACAGTCACCTCATCCTCTCCTCTGATGATATTTCCGGAAGGGATATTCTCATTATTGGATGCAATTTGTCTTTGGATTTCGTTTGGAGTGACCGAATAGGACTTCATTCGATTTGCATCCAATTCAACTAATATCCGTCTTTCTAAGCCCCCGGATAAGGTGATGGTTGCAACTCCATCCGTTTTTTCAAAGATAGGTATAAGATTTTTTTTTATGAAATTGCGTAGGATTTTGAAATCGCTAGATTTAGGAAACGCTACGATTCTAACAATTGGTTTGTCATTGGGGTCAAACTTTAAAACAATCGGTTTTTTGACATCGATCGGCAATGCACCTTTTACTAAGTCTAACTTTTCTCGGATGAGGACTGTTGCGAGATCTACATCTGTTCCCCAACGAAATCGTACCTTCACGATTGACATTCCTTCCAATGTTTCCGAGAAGGTTTCGTCCACTCCCTCTGCTGAGGCCACTACTTCTTCGATTGGCTTCGAAACGAGGAGTTCCATCTCCTCAATTGATGCGTTCGGATAGGTAGTTAGAATGGTAATCGTAGGAATGGTGATATTTGGAAATAACTCAATCTTCAGTTTCGAAAAACTGATGGCTCCAATTCCAAGAATAAAAACCAGGCAAACAGTAGTAGTAACCGTCTTGCGAAGAAAGTATTTTACCATTATATATTAGGAAATCTAATTAAAATAGTTCTGTCAGAGTCCATTATATTCCCATGATTGTCTTTGATCCCAGAGCTCCCACCCTTAACCGTTATGGAATAGGTTGAGCCCTTGTCTAAACATTTGGCAACGGTACCAAACGCAGTGATGTTTGGTGCCAGAGGAGCCGGAGTTGCATTCACTGGATTTTCAAAGTATTCTTGGCAAACCCCAATTGCCTGGCCAAACTCCCGTCTTACAGTAAGGCGCAGAGAACTTAATAGAAGTTGACCATTCGCTGGCAAAGTCAAGCTACAAGTTGCGAAACTCTCACCGTAACAGAATCTAAAGTATAAATTTTGATCGCATTCATTAGCTAATGCTGCACAAGGTGTAAGCGGTGGGGATATTATGTTTAATTGATAATCACGGAGTTCGTTTAGGAAGGCAGCGTCTGAATAGATTCCAAGTAGAAATATTTTTTGCGTGGAATCTCCGAGTGTTTTTATGTTATAATTATACGACTTCCTTAACCGATTGTTTTGAAAATCTACCACAGCATCACTGATTGTTAAATTATAAATTGTCACTGGATCTAAAGGTTCCAAAAATCGAATTTCAAAATTTGTTGGAGATATTTGTTTTAGGTTATAATTTTTCGAAGGTGTAATTCTAATGGCTCCTGCCAAGGGGATTGGCTGGACTGGTTCATTAAATATTAAGGTAAACACGTCATCTCGATTAAATCCTGTTTGGACTTGTATCTCATTAGCAATAAAGTTTGCTACCGATAGTGTTGCAATTGAAATTAAATCAGGAGATACCAAATCATCCCCTACTGTAAATACAACATTCTGGGCTGAAGAAAGATCGTTTCCACTTTTATCACGTGCTGTTGTAGCAACACTGAGCGAGTATACTGTTCCAAAGTTTAGCGGATATTTAGGGATGAATTGAAATGTTTGGTCGTTGTCGGAAATCACTGTATTGGGAATGTCAAACTCAACGGATGGACTTAGGGAAACGGCACCAAATACGGACAATTTGTCCATAGGTTTGTCAAATTTTACCGTTACTAACGAATTAGGTGAAACTCCTACATCCCCATTTGCCGGAACTGTCTGAGTCACTTTTGGTTTATTTAAGTCTGTAGAATAACTAAATCGAGACCTGTAGTCATCCAATAAATTTACTCCACCAACAGACTCCGCTTTGGACTTTCCAATACTAAAAATATACATTCCAGGATCTGATAACTTATTGTTGGGTGAAAAAACCATTAAGTTTCCGATCCAGGAGAAAGTTCCCCCCACTGCCGAACCATCTCGAATCAAACTAAAACCCGACTGAGTGAAAGTTTGATTCATTTCCTCTGAAAACAAAATGGATATTTTTGTGTCGGGGGAAATTCCAAGCGAACCATCGGCTGGATCAGCAAGGATGATCCTAGGCGGTGTCGAAGCCGGTAATAGAGATGTTGCCGGTAAAAAATCGAAAGGACCTTCCGCATTGTCTAACAACTGGCTACAAGATATTTCCAATAAAAAAACAAAAATAACAAATAGTCTAGTTACCATAGAAAATAAACTCCAAATCCTTAGGTAAATAATTCTCGTTTAAGTCATGGAGGCCATTCGGACCTCCGGCAATTTTAAAAACATACCTAACTTCGTTCCCAGAAATTCCGCCTAACCTAACTTTAATTCGCTGGGGATTTAGGCTTGGCTGATAATCCACTTGTTGAACAAAAATGCTAGAGGTTACAGGACCACCTGACAAGTAATTAACGCTAATTGTATTGAGTAGGCTATTATCTCCTGTCAGCTTTAATTTTTGACCTCCAGCAGTTTGCAGAACTATCTCAACTTCATATTGATCCGGACAAGTATATCTCGGTCTAAATTCATAAGCAAAAGATGGATCTATCGGCATATTAATCGTTTGGTCCACTGCGGTCTCTAAAGTGCATAGTGTTGGTGCCGTAAACGATCTGCCCAGAATTTGGAGCGGAGTGATATTTACACTTGTTATTGGGTCATCCACTAAGAAATCAACCGTATGCGATTGATTCATGCCTACTCCACTTGCACTAGTGAAATCCCGACTAATGGACAAACGATACTGCTGTCCTGTGACCAGCGGCGAGGAGGGAGTGAATTTAAGAAGTTGGCTACCAGTCCATACGAAAGACCCATTAATGCCAGGAGAGAAGCGAATTTCTCCATTGATATTTTTCATGGCCATCGGAGTGGAAAAATTAAAATTAAATATATCAAACTTAGAAGCACCTGTAAAACTATTGACAAACGGATCTGGGTTCAACGTCCCCCAGTTTGTCAAAGGCGCAGTCACTGTGGCCCCAGTCACTGTGACAGTTGGAACGACCAAGGTGGTTGCTGTGGAAAAAGCAACTAGGTATTCTTTATCCAGTGCAATGCCAAGTGCACTTTTTGCATTTACATTGACTCGCAAACGATAGGTTGCCCCTAAATTTAAGGGAGACTTCAATCGCAATGTTAACTCGCGAAAACTGGAATCCCAAATGGGAGTGAACAAGGCACTTGCTCCTTCAATGGTTACCGCATTATTTGTGCTAACTGGATCCATAGGTTGCGAAAATTGAACCAATAGATCAGAATTGACAGGCCAACCTAATTGTAATTCTCCGCTGAGCGGAGGATTTGTAGCGACTACTGTTGGTGCTCCACCAACACCAATTGTGTAAAAACTAGAAATAAAATTTTTAGCCATTCTATTTCCATCTTTGTCTTTTGTGCTACTTGCATTAAAACTGATCTCATACTTTTTCCCTTGTGTTAAACCAGCGGAAAAGTTTAAAATCAATCGAGTATCGAACACCCAAGAGGGAGTGAATGAAGTATTCCCACCTGGTGCGGAAATACTAATGGCTGACTCAACCAATGATCGATCCATTGGTTTTGAAAAATCGATAATGATCGGCGAATCAACTTTCACCTGACTTGCTTCAGGTGCAGGATTGATAAACAAGACTTTTGGATAAACAAACCCATCTTCAATCTGTGCACCAAGTAACCCTAATACATCGGCTTCATTTGGTATTTTATTACATTGCAAGAACAGAAGAAAAAAACTGAAAATGCTAACGACCATTACCCTTATCATTTTCTTTTCGACTTCCTCGCTACTTCTGGTACTGGCGCCGGTGTTTTTGATTCAGACGTAGGATTCAACCCTGCATTTCTATAAATCTCATTGAGATCTCTTTGAATTTTCTCTGACCTTTTTGCAATCTCAATCCCATGCGAGTATTGGATCAGCGCATCTTTAACATTCCCTTCTTGTTCAAACAGTTTTCCCAAATAATAATGTGCATCGATTTGATTATCATCAAATTGAATTGCCATTGATAATTTCTGCTTAGCGTCATCACGTTTAGAAGAATCTAACATATATATTTTGCCGAGCCAAGTTAAAGAGGTTGCGTTCCCCGGGAAATCATCTAATAGATCTTGAAAGGTTTCTGTTGCGTTTTCATGTTTCCCAAGATAATACTCGGTTTTTCCTTTCATTAATCGAGCAGATACAAAACTATCATCCGCCTTTACAGCATTTGAAAACTCAGCCAAGGCTTTCTCCAAACTTTTTTTGGAATAAAAGTCAACCCCTTTGGAGTATGAAGAAATTGCGTCTTCTCGATTTTTACAGCTTAACGTCAAAAACAATAAAACAAAAATTACGTGATATATTTTAATGCTCATTAGGGAATTATTGTAACCTTATTTCGTTCTTTAATTTTTGCTAATATAACCTTTGCTTCTTCCGCTCTGTTTTTTGCTGATAGTTCTAATTTTCTCCAATAGATAAATTCTTTTAGAACCACCTTTTCCGATTCGGTAAGATTTTCTTTTTTTAAAATTCCTGTCTCTTTTAGTTTAGATAAGATTTCTGTTTCATTCGCGATCTCGTCAGAAATTTTTAATCCACCCGTTTTCTCAAAAATATAGAAATCCAATATCCCTTTCACTAAATATGGTTTTATAAATTCTCGAAAAGACTGACTCGAAAAATCGATTTCTCCGATAGCTTCCGATAAGAGAATAGACTCATTGATATAATTCTCGAGATAAAGCCTCGCTTCTTCAGGGTTGAACAAAGGTGGCTTTTTCTCAAAATATAATCTAAGATTCCTCACATACTCTTTATATGCATCTTTTGAAAATCGTTTCTCACCTACTAAAAAAAGAGCCGGCTCACCAACTCTTTCATTCAGTATACTTTCCGCAAAACCTTGTATATTCTTATTGCCCTTACAGGAACATAGAGCTGTAATGCATATTGAAAGAATTACAACTTTTGAGTTCATTTACTTAACTCTGAAATTCTAATCTTTGCATCTTGAACTGGTTGTTTCATTTCAGGAGATGCAATTTTTATAAAAATTTCAAAGGATTCGATGGCTTTTTTCTTATCACCCTTTCTCATATACATTAATGCAAGATTATATCTCGCTTCTGGAAAATCAGGGTTATTTTCAGTTGCAGTCTTATAATATTCTAATGCCTTTGCGACATTATCCTTTTTTTGGAACAGAACCCCTAAATTATAGTGAGCTCTAAAAAAGTCTGGGTTGATTTCCAACGATTTTTTAAAATAAGTTTCTGCTTTTTCCTCATCTTTGAGCAAGAGATAAGTAAACCCAACATTATTAGGATATTCTGGCGACAAAGGATCCTTATCATGCGCTGATTCAAATTTCTTTCTAGCATCAAGTACTTCACCTCTTTGAAGTAATCCAATACCATCAGAGTTGAGTTTTACTGCCTCGGATACATCTTTCAATTTACTTTCCTCGCTTTGTGCGCAAACACTAGTGAATGACAACACAATCAAAGAAACAAGAACAAGTGTTAGAGCTTTCAAATATTTTACCATTTCCATTTTGGCCAAGTTAATCTAATCATCGTATTGCGAAAGTACTAATCTTTAATTTTATTTGACAACAGAGAATATAACCACAACCTAACAAACAATGAAATTCTTTCAATTCTCGCTTAAAAAAAGACACCTAATTTTCGCTACATTTACGCTTATTCTATTTCTTGCTGGAGCAATTTTTTATGTCACTTATAACAGAGGCAAATGTTCATCAGGCGATTGTAATACAGGTTTTGGTGTTTTAGAGCTGAAGGATGGCACCTACTACGCTGGTGGATTTTTGAATCACAGGTTCCACGATTTCGGAATATTAAAACACATCAGTGGCGAAAAGTACGAAGGGTACTGGCACAGAGGTGAAAAAAATGGCAAGGGAAAGATATTTTATGCGGATGGTGCTTTTTACGAAGGGAATTTTAGAAGGAATATAAAACATGGTGAAGGGTATTATGTTTGGTCCGATGGTACAAAAATATCCGGCTTCTTTGTTGATGGTGAACCCCAAGGAAAATGTACATTAACACTACCTAATAAATTAATTCTCGTTGGTGAATACGACCGCGGGATTGTAATCAATGGAGAAGGGATTTATATTTATGACGACCAGTCTCGATACATTGGCAATTGGAAAAATGGTAAAAGAGAAGGTAAAGGCACAATGCTTTCTCCTTCTGGCGAAATACTTAAAGCTGGCACGTGGAAAAGCGATCACTTCCAGGGCCCATAACAATCTCTAATCCTAATAAAACCAAAGATCTTGTAACAAAAAAACCTTACGATTCAAATCTCTTAAAAAATAGATCAGAATCGTAAATTAATTTCTATGTCGCAAACTGGAAATACGGCAAACTATCTTCCGGCTCACGTATCCTTTGTTTAACGAGGAAGGTTTTAATTTTTCCTTTTCCCTTTACGTCGATTTCGCCTCTCTCTTCCAAATCAAAATCGGATTTGATTAAATCCGCTGTCGATTCCGTGATTTGAATTTCATTTGGTAGGCCATGTGACTCCATCCGGGAAGCAAGATTCACCGCATCTCCCCAAATATCATATATAAATTTTTTTGTTCCAATCACACCCGCAACAACAGGTCCAGTATTGATCCCAATCCGCATGGCAAGTTTGGTGCCACTTTTCCCAAGCCTCAGCCGAGATAAAAGAGATTTCATATCCCATGCCATATGAACAGCTAACAATGAATGGTATTGGTCAGGAGCTGGCAAACCGGCAACTGCCATATACGCATCTCCTATGGTTTTTATTTTTTCTAAACGATATTTCTCTGCAAGAACATCAAAATAAGAAAAAATTTCATTTAAGATACGAACCACAGCTTCAGGTCTCATTCCCGATGAAATTTGTGTAAATCCAACAATGTCTGCAAATAGAACGGAAACCTCTGGATAACTGTTTGCAATCAAACCTTGTTTTTCTTTTAACTCTTCTGCAATTGATTTTGGCAATACATTTAACAAGAGTTTTTCGGCTCTTTCTTGTTCGTTGCGTACCTTTTCGTATGCATTTGCAATTTCAATCCGAGAGTCTTCATTTTCTTTTAATGTGGAACGTACTTTTCCAAGAACCAAGTTATATCGTTCCGCAATTTGGCCTACTTCTGTAAAAGGTTCAACTGGCACATCAAGTGTTAAATCTCCAGTTTTATGTTGGTAATCCATAGATAAAAAGAGATCTATCAATTCTGTTGTTGCTTTGTGTTCCGAAATGTTCAAACCCATCCGTTCTTCTGTTTCATCAACTCTTAGATGGTAAATTCGATTGAGACCTTTAAATATTAAATAAGATACAGAAAAAGCAAAAAGGCCTACAACAAAGGCACCCAAAATTTGAATGAGAAGAAAGTCTCCTCTTCCGTTCGTTGCACCTAAGCTCTCAATGTCACCGAAAATTCCTACTGCCAATGTCCCCCAAAGCCCACCAACGAGATGGACGGGAACGGCACCTACAGCATCATCAATTTTCCATCTTTCGAGTAATTTCTCAGCAGGAATCGTCAGTGCACCTGCGATCATTCCAATCACCGCTGCCTGCGCAGGTTCCACACAATCTGCACTCGCAGTGATTGCGACAAGACCCGCCAAAGACCCGTTTAGTGGGGAAATTGCCTCAGGATACCCTTTCACAAGCCAAGTTAAAAATAATGCGACCAACATTGAAAATCCAGAAGCGATGATAGTGTTTAATATAACAATAGGAACCGATCCATTGAATGCTAATGTACTGCCGCCATTAAATCCCATCCAACCAAACCAGAGAATAATTCCACCTAACATGGCTAATGGAAGATTACTTCCTGTGACAGTTTTGGAAGGTTCGCCAATTTTAAATCTTCCGAGTCTTGGTCCAACAACAAGAAGCAAAGCCAAAGAAACCCATCCACCAACACTATGAACTTGTGTGGATCCTGCAAAATCATGAAACCCTAGTTTTTCTAACCAACCTTCGGATGTCTCTGTGAATGTTCCGCCCCATACCCAGTGACCAACGATAGGATAAATAATACCAGAGATAAGAGCTGTAGCAAGGAGGTATGATGGAAACTTTAAACGTTCTGCGACGGCACCTGAAACAATGGTAGATGCAGTTCCACAAAACATTAGCTGAAACAAAAAGAAAGTAGGAGGCCAAGCATTGTCTTTAGGAAAGTTTGGTAAAAATAAATTTGAACCTATTAAACCATAGATAGAAGAACCAAACATGATTCCAAATCCAAACAAATAAAATAGAAGAGTTGCCACTCCGAAATCAGCAATGTTTTTAATCGCAACATTGATTGAGTTTTTTGCTCGAGTCAAACCAGACTCCAAAACCAAAAATCCACCTTGCATCATTAACACAAGACCCGAACACACAAGTACCCATAAAATATCTAATAGATTTTTTTGAACCGACATCCCCTACCCTCAAAATCAAATTCCGCTATTTGAATGACTTAAATAGATTTGATTCTATGATCATTACGATTATTTTTAGATCAGCAAGTCGAATTCTAAGGAATATCACCTAACAATCATTTTAAAAAATATACCAGAAGTACCAAAACTAAATGTTTTGTTTATAAGATAAGCAACTTGCTTGTTATTTATTCCCAGCGCCACCGATCGCAGCGGAAATCCTTTCGCTTGCGAAAGATTGGAGCGAAGAGCGGGATCGTGCCTTAATGAGATATTTGTCACCAAACAATTTCGAGGCGCCCAAAGGAAAAGAAAGATCGCTATTTTGTTTTTTTTTAATAAATGGCGTGACTCTTTCAAAAAAACGTAAGTTGGTCCTATTGCGATTGATGCAAAAACAAATGTTCCACCTAATGCAGTTAATGCGTTTGAAGTTTCCTCATAACAAAGCCAGATTCTGGATCAGCGATGTTTTCGTTAGAAACAAAACCAGAAACAAGACGGGATTCTTTGGAATTTCGAAAGAATTCATCGCAGAAAAAACTTCGATATTCCCAATCATCTGAAGAATTAATGACAAGAAGAGTGGAAAATGTCGCCGTAAATACAACCATCAATAAAAGAAAAAATAAGTAGCAAAAGAGAAAGATGATTTAGAAAGTTTCATCAATGTAATTTCCTTTTCTATTTGTTTTTGATCGATTGAACTGCACTGGTTCAAAATCAGGTAACTTTATACTAAAAAATTATGAAACTGACTGTAAAGGTAAAACCAAATAACAAAAAACCAGGATTAGAATTTATATCGGAAACAGAATGTATTGCGCGATTGAAATCGCCACCCATAGACGGAAAAGCAAACGAAGAATTAATCGAGGTGCTTTCCGACCACTTCCGCGTTCCCAAAAAAAACATAAGTATTTTGTCAGGAGCTTCATCCAAATCAAAATTGGTTTCCATCCTTCCCAAAGATTGAGAAACATCAATCAATCAATCACACCAAAATCTCTCAATTTTTCTGTTCACAGATTCTTAGTAAATTGATAGATTTGTAAAATTAAGCGTTCCTTTTGCATCTATGGTATCGAATGAATAAAACCAACACTCTATTGGAAACAAAAAACCTTGGAAAAACTTACCAAGTTGGTGAAGTGCCACTGGTTGCCCTTCATTCAGTCAACCTCAAATTCAATGAAGGAGAATTAACAGTCATGTTAGGCGCTTCTGGATCCGGGAAATCGACTCTACTTAATATTTTAGGTGGGTTAGACACTGCTACCACTGGGGAAGTTTTATTTCATGGAAAAACATTGGCACTCGAAAATGATGAAGGGCTCACACAATATAGAAGAAATCATGTAGGATTTGTATTTCAGTTTTATAATCTTATTCCAAGTTTAACTGCGGAAGAAAACGTTCGTTTGGTGACCGATCTGTCCAGCCATTCAATGACGCCTATTGATGCCTTAACATTAGTAAAACTTGCTGATAGAAAAAATCACTTCCCCGCACAACTTTCTGGAGGAGAACAACAACGTGTTGCTATTGCACGTGCGATAGCAAAAAGACCAGAACTTTTGTTATGTGATGAACCAACAGGGGCATTGGATTTTAAAACAGGAAGGATTGTCTTAGAAGCAATTACAGGAATCAACAAAGAGTTAGGTACCACCACAGTTGTGATTACACATAATGAATCCATAGCTCAAATTGCTGATAGAATTATTTTGGTTAAAGACGGAACCATTGTTTCAGATTCCATCAACCGTCATAAAAAACCTGTATCCGAGGTTAGTTGGTGATCGGGAAAACCTTAAATCTTAAACTATTAAGAGATTTAAAGTCGATGACGATGCAGGGACTCACCGTGGGGCTCGTCATTGCAGCCGGTATCAGTTATTTTTCAGCTTCTTGGGCTGCTTATTTTTCGCTACTAGATGCTCAATACAATTTCTACAGCAAACAGAACTTATGTGAAGGATTTGTTTATTTAAACCGGGCGCCTTCATATTTAGAATCAAAAATTCGAGCTCTTCCGGGAATTTCTGACTTCGAAACTAGAATTTCAAAAGAAATTGTATTGGATTTTCCAGAAGAAACTTATCCTTCGGCTGCTCAATTGATTTCATTGCCAGAACATACAAATACTTTATACTTAAAAAAAGGATTTTTACCAAAACAAAATCAAGATGTAGTAGTTAGCGAAAATTTCGCTAACGCAAACAAACTGGAACCAGGCTCAATTCTCTCTTCTATCATTGGAGGAAAACGAGTATTTCTTCAGGTAACGGGCGTTGGGTTGTCTCCGGAGTTTGTATATGTTTTCAGACCAGGAAACCCTATGCCAGATGATAAACATTATGGTATCATTTGGATGAAACGGGAAGCAATGGAAACGAATTTTAATTTTGAAGGAGCTTTTAACCAAGTCATTTTTCATTTCGCTTCAGACGGTGTAGAAAGACAACGCACTATGCGTGATCTTGATGTTTTGTTGGATGAGTTTGGTGGGTTAGGGGCAAAGGAAAGGAAGTTTCTACCATCTGATTCTTTTTTGAGTGATGAGTTTAGACAACTTAGGACGACAGCAGTTTTTTTGCCGGGAATTTTTTTAGCAATAGCAGCTTTTCTTTTACATATTATATCTAACCGACTTATTTCAAAAGAACGAGAACAAATAGCAACTTTACGAGCACTTGGTTACACTGCCAAAGACATTGTTTTTCATTATCTTAAACTAATCACCTTTATCACTGCACTTAGTAGCTTATTAGGATTGATCGTTGGTTATTATTTAGGAAATGCAATGACAGGTCTATATGGAAGGTTTTATAAATTTCCGCAATTAGTACCGATTTTCCCTCCCCTACTCGCATTATTCAGTGTTAGTTTTGGAATTTTAATAGGTGGTTTAGGAACCATTATCTCCTTACGTACCATCATTAAACTAGATCCAGCACAAGCTATGCGACCTGCTTCCCCTGGAACCTATACAATTTCTTTTTGGGAAGTTTGGATCACAAACCTAAGAACAATCCAAAGAATGGTTTTCAGAAATTTATTCAAAAGACCAACTCGCACGATACTTACAATCTTAGGTTTGTCTACTTCGATCATGATTATGATCATCGGAAATTTTATACAGGATACAGTGGGAACTTTACTTGATTTACAATTCAATACAATCCAAAGAGAAACTCTCACGCTAGTTTTCAGAGTTCCTGTAGAGGATTCTGTATTGTTAGATTTAAAAGAAAAAAAGGGAGTTTTTATTGCGGAAGGTCAACGTTCTATCCCCATTAAAATTACTAAAAATAGGAAATCAAAAGACACGGTTTTAACAGGAATTTCCGAAGGCACTGATTTAAGAAGAATTCTTAACCATGACTTACGCCCCATAGATATTCCAGTTTATGGAATTATGATGAATACAGAACTAGCAAATAAAATGGATATTCAAAAAGGTGAAACCATTGTTATTGAAACATTGGATGGGGAAAAAAGAAAAATTCCCGTTATCGTTTCTGCATTCGCAAATGAAATATTAGGCCAAGGGGTGTTTATCAATCGAGAGAATCTCAATCGGATGTTAGATGAAGGTAGTTTGATCAATATGGCATTATTAAAAACGGATCCTATCGAAGATAAAAATTTAATTGAAGAGTTCAAAGACAATCCACTTGTGATTGGCCTGTTTTCAAAGTCAGCAATCCTTAATGCTTTTAAGGAAATGATGCAAAGGTCTCTCCAATCCACTTCGATTGTCATTTTAATATTTACAATTATCATCTCGATTGGAGTAATCTATAATACAGCCATGATCACACTTTCTGAGCGTATTTACGAATTAGGCAGCTTACGAATTCTGGGATTTAGTTTAAAGGAAGTTTTTGAAATTATAGCTTGGGAGCTCACCTGGCAAATTATAATTGCAATTCCAATCGGATGTTTTTTCGGAAATAAACTCGCAAATTTGATATTAAATAATAACGAAACAGAAGGGTTCAAAGTACCAGCTGTGATTTTTCCATCAACTTACTATTATTCAATTCTTTTGGTATTATTTACTGCAGCAATCAGTTTTGGAATTGTATATAGAAAATTAAAAACAATGGACTTATTAAGCGTACTCAAAGTGAGAGAATGATATGACAAAAGAAAGACTATTAGAAATATTAAATACAAAAAATACGAAGATTGCTATAGGAGTGTTCCTATTTTTAGTTTTATCTTTTTTGATTCTAAAGAAAGATCCAAAACCTGTAGAAGTTTCTCTTGTTACCCAAGGAGTCTATAAACAGATACTATCTGTCCAAGGGAAAACAAAAATAAAAGAACTTTATACTGCCTATTCTCCAGTTAATGGTGTGATGCGTAGAATTGAACTTCATGCTGGCCATAATGTTACCAAAGGAATGACGTTGGTTACTGTTGATTGGGACATCGTTAAAACTGTAAAAGCAAATGCAAATGGTCAAATTCTAAAAGTATACAGAGAAAGTGCAGGCCCAGTAGCTATGGGTGAAAAGATTTTGGATTATGGAGACATTACCAAAATTGAAGTATCTGCTTTTATCCTATCGGAAGATATGCCTGATTTAGACCTCAATGATAAAGTTTTACTGACTGGATTCGGAGATCAAACTTTAGAAGGGAAAGTTTCCATCATAGAACCTTCTGCAATAACAAAAATATCCTCTTTAGGAGTTGAAGAACAGAGAGTGCCTATTTCGATTGAATTCATTCCACCACATGGCATTGGTGATGGTTATGAATTGGAATGTAAAATCATTTTATTTGAAAAGCCAAACGCAATTGTTATACCTACTTCTGCATTATTTCGCGAAGATGAAAAATGGGTAGTGTTTACTATCGAAAAGAAGAGAGCCAAACTCCGATTTGTTGAAGTTGAACATCAAAGCGAAGGAATCAGCATGATTAAAAGTGGCCTAAATGTAGGAGAATCTGTAATACTTTACCCAGGTGATACAGTAGTGAACGGAACTAAAGTTGTACCCGAATAGGAACACTCGACTCTTTTGGTAAGGTGATATAAAAGCGAGAACCCTTACCTAGTTCGCTTTCAACACGGATACTACCTCCATGTTTTTCTGTAAATTCCTTACACAAAATCAATCCAAGAGCAGTACCTCTTTCACCAAGTGTGCCAGGCATACTCGTTTGTTTCGCATCAATATGAAATAGTTTCTTACGAATTTCTTCGTTGATACCAATTCCATAATCTGTTATACAAACTTGAATATCATTTTCTATAGATATAGATGAAAGCTGGATTTCGCCACCAGGATGAGAATACTTTACTGCATTGGAAATTAGATTTCTGAAAATTGTTTCGATCATTTTTTCGTCTGCATAGGCAGCTGTATTTGGATCTACAAAATTCTTAATCACTATAGATTTGTTTTGGATAGAAAAAGAAATCGAAGCAATAGAGGATTCAATTGTCCGATATAATGATATATTTTCCGGAAAAAATGCGATTTCGCCAGTTTGTGACCTTGCCCAAGTAAGTAAGTTTTCTAATAAGTTATAAATTTCACCGGAAGATTGAAAAAGAATACTTAAATCATTTTTTGTACGTTTTAATGGTCTCGTATCTAAATCTTCTAATATCATTCCTGCAAAGGTACTCATACCACCAATCGGTCCTTTTAAATCATGTGCAATGATCGAAAAAAATTTATCTTTGGTGTAATTTAACAACTGCAGCTCAGAGAATATTTTATTCTTTTCTAATTCTGTCTTTTTCCTATTATCAATATCTCTGGAGACACCTAAAATATTGATCGAACCATTTGGATTCCATTGAAACACAGTATTTGCTTCGATCCAAATTGTAGATCCATCTTTACAATACTGTTCCACTTCATCACTAAATGGGATCCGTTCACCTGTTTCCTTGAATTCTTTCACACGAATTGGCAAAACCTCCATTACTTTTTTAAAGGAGGTAGGAGTGAGAGTATCTTGTAATGAATGGTTGAGCACTTCTTCCGAGGTAAAACCAGTAATATTAATTACTGAAGGGCTTACATAAATATACTGTTGATCATCATAATTCAAAACCCAAATGACATCAGAAGTATTCTCTGCGAGTAAACGATACTTCTGTTCACTTTCTTCTTGCCTCTTGATAAATATATCAATGCACATCATCAAAAAACCAAAAGTCATCATCACCGAAGTTACATAAAAAAACAAATATGTAATATCTTGAATAGGTCCTTTGCCAAAAGCTATTTGCGAAACAGAAACATCAGCAAAAGTGTAATATAAAAAACGAAGAATCAAAAAAATTCCGCACGCTAGATAGAAAAAAGCTGCAAAGTGACTTGAAATACGCCCCTTTCTATTTGCAGATAAAATTGTTTTGGAAGATACAATAAGTTGGATTGCAGCCGCAAAGGAAATTAATGAAATTCGATACTTCGGCGAAATATCAGAAAATTGATGTAATGCTAATAATACAAATACAAGAATAACGGAAAAGATTCCTGACTTCCACATCGGCTTTCTATCAAACATAGATAGTATTATGTTGTTAGAATATACGAGTGATAAAAGAATGAGAGAATTTCCAGCACTTATAGAAATCCATTCAGGGATAACACCTCGTAGAGCACCCATTACCACCCACCCCAAAGCCTGCAATAAAGTTGCAATGGACCAGTCTTTGACAAAACGAAGCCTTTGGAAATAACCACTCGCAGCAAACCAAAGTCCACCAGACATTAACAAACAACCGACAATATTTATAAATACGACTGTGCGAGGGTCTATGTTCATTGAAATTAGGAGAAACCCGAGATTCCAAATAAATAGTTTTTAACTGTGTAATTTTATCAACTACAAATGAGAGATGATTTATTAATTTTGCTTACTCTTTGGAACTTGCACTCTCTCAAAACTATGATTAGGTGATCAAATCGAATTCAATAGATAAGATAGTGAAGATTGAAATTCCTTTTGGTTTGAACGAATCGATTCGATTTTCTTTTTCCCTTTGGGAATAAAAGAAAATGCAAGGGCATTGCCATGTATAAAATCAATCAGGATATTTAACACCATTTCTGTTTTAGCAGTTGGATATACCTGTTGGATTAGAAATTGTAACGATTTGTTGAATTCCACAACTGAATTAAAGTTATTATAAGAATATTTAATGAGATATAAAGACATTCCTGGGTAATCTAAAAATAATATCCAATATTCTTGTAAAATTTTTTGTAAATTTCTCTTGGAAGGTTTATAAGCCAGAATCATTTCTTTTTGAAACCGACTAAAAATATGCTCTACCATTGCATGGGTCAATGCTTCCTTGTTTTCAAAATAATAATAAATAGCCATGGGATCGAACCCTAAATTTGTAGCTAATTTCCGCATACTAAAAGATTCGTAACCTTCCTTTTCACATATTTTTAATGCAGCTTTGATAATTTTTTGTTTCATTTTCACCGAACCATTCTACGGTGTAGAATAAATATTATGATACAATATAAAGCATTTATTGCAAGCAGTTTAGATGGTTTTATAGCAAGATCCAATGGTTCCATCGATTGGCTCACTTCCGATGCGTACAAGCTAGATAACAATGACTTTGGATATTCTGCTTTTATGCAGGAAATTGACTGTATTGTTATGGGTAGGGTTACCTTTGAGAAAGTTCTTAGCTTTGAACCTTATCCTTTTGAATCCACTCCAGTTTACGTATATACTGGTAACATTGATTACAAGTTTGAATCTAAATATCCAATTTTCATTTTCAACGGGACACTTGAGAGTTTAACAATGACATTAGAAAAAAAACAATTTAAAACTGCCTATGTGGATGGCGGCAAATTGATTCAACACTTTATCAACGAACGGATGCTAAATGAAATCACAATCACAAGAATTCCGATTTTAATTGGATCCGGGTTGCCACTTTTTGGTAACCTAACCAAAGACCAAAAATTAGAACATATACAAACTATGGCATATCCCAATGGATTTGTCCAATCCAAGTATCAACTGACGTAATATGAACTTTTCAAAAGAAAATTGTCGGAATTGCAATCTTTGATTGCTGGAAAGTTGAAACCGTGTTAGAGGTTTTAAGAGAATCCCACAAGCCCGCCTCCACCACCCTATTCAGGGCGGGGGCTTCCTCAGGGCAATGAGACATAATGCAATATATCCACTCCCCTGAAGACCCAAAGCTTGTTGACTACAAGCTCCTCAAAGCAAAAGAAGACCCTACCGATAAATTCATTGCTGACCACGAAAAAACCGCAGTCCGCCTCCTCAATTCCTCACTCAAAGTAGAATCTGTTTTCTGTATGCCAAGATACTGGGAAAAACATAAAAACTTAATCCTATCCAAAATAACAGAACCTAATAATTGTTTTGTTGCCGACAAGCACGTGTTTGAGGATACAATAGGATTCTCCGTACACCAGGGTTTTATGGCAGTAGGTTATCAAAGATGGAACGACCTTTCAGAGGCATCTTCTCCGATTCTATTTGTTAACTCAATTGTAGACAGTGAAAACATTGGATCCATTCTACGTTCTGCTGCAGCATTCGGTATTCAAACAGTAGTTTTTGATTCAAAATCCGCATCACCTTATCTAAGACGTAGTGTAAGGGTTTCCATGGGGTCACTTTTTCAAATCAAATTGGTTCGTATCATTGACGCAGTTCATACTTTAAATTCTCTCAAAGAATTAGGAAATACCATTTTATCACTTAGCCTCCCAAGAGAAGGAACGGATCTTTCATTAAAAACAAAATCCATCTATGCACTAGAGAAATATAGAAAGTTTGTATTAGTACTTGGTAACGAAGCAGATGGAATTGATCCAAAAATTCTAAACATTTCCGACCAGTTAGTTTATATCCCAATGAAAAACAAAATTGATTCATTAAATGTATCGCATGCTTTTGCAGTTGCTTTATCGCATCTAATAGGAGAATCTTCTTAATTTTCCCAATCCCAAAAAAAATCTTTATTTGTCATCTCAGGCTCTATTTCATTTGGATTTGAAACCTCAATTGACTGTTCCTCTAAATCTTTTTTAGCTGATTCCAAATCTAAAGTTTCCTTTAGCCAATACTCTTCTGTTCCGAAGTGAGGAAACAAAGATGGAAAAGAAGGATCTTCCCAACGTTTTGCTATCCATGCGGCATAATGAATGTATCGAATGATACGAAGAGGTTCCACCAATTGCAGCCAGTTTTCATCAAACTCAGCAAACATAGTATAACCTTGCAAAAAATCGAACAAATCTTTTCTTCTATCTGTCTCACCTAACGGTAGCAACATCCAAAAATCCTGCACGATCGGTCCCACTAAAAAATCATCAAAATCTAAAATACTATATCCTTCCGGCGAAACGAGCAAATTCCCCTTATGACAATCACCATGAATCCGTTGAAAAGGAATTTGGTATTCCCTTACTAAAGAATCAAAAATATCAAAAGCCCTAAGTGCGGTAGTTTGATAACGTTCTGCTAATTTTTTATTTGGGATTAATTGGTTATCTAAAATAAAGTTTAAAGATTTTAAACCATAAGAAGGTATATCCAACGTTGGTCTATGAATCGAACCAAGTTTTTTTCCAACTGCATGGACTCGACCTAGGAGCGCACCAACTCTTTCTAAATCACTTCCAGATATTTCTTCAACAATTCGACCATTTCGCAAAGGCCAAATAGCAAAATAGATTCCAGACCATTCAAATAATGTTTTATCATTTAACTTTATAGGAGTTAAAACTGGGATTTCTTCCGATGATAGTTCAGATAAAAATCGGTGTTCTTCTAAAATTTCATCGTAAGTCCACTTTCCAGGACGATAAAATTTTACAACAATTCTGCCTGCATTGGAAGTCTCAATATCATACACCCGATTTTCTACACTATTTAATGGATAAAATCTACCAGTCGTTTCATAACCCAATGACTCCAAAGCATTGAGTATGGAATCAGGAGTTAGCTGGTAAAATGAATGATTGATATTCAATTTGTTAATTTAATTGACGATTCGATTTCGACCTGAGGATTTTGCCTCATATAAAAGTTTATCTGATGTTCTAAGAAGTTCTATTGGACTTTCGATTGCCGAAATATCACCGCCAGTGACTCCTCCACTGAAAGAGACTTTAAATTTTTGACCAGATTCTGAATCCAACTCTAGATCAGATATTTTTTCTCTTATTTTATCTAAAACACGTGTTGCATCAGGAACACCTGTTTCTGGAAAAACAATGACAAATTCTTCACCGCCAAATCTAGAAATAATATCTGACTTTCGTAAACAAGACTTCAATTCAGAAGCAATTCTTTTTAATACAATGTCACCAGTTTCATGACCATACGTGTCATTGACTTTTTTAAAAAAATCAATATCAATCATTGCCAAAGATAGGTTGTGTTTATGCCTTTTGCATCTTTGGAATTCTTGTTCAATCCGTTCTTCCATATAACGACGATTATATAAACCAGTCAATACATCACGGATTGCCGTTTCCCTTAATTGATCATGTAATGATTTCATTCGAAGAGCACTAAAAATTCGAGCAAGAAGTTCTATCTCTTTGGCAGGTTTAGTGATGTAATCGGTAGCACCTGCTTCAATGGCTAGTTTAAGATTCTCAGGTTCCGTATGACCTGTGACCATAATGATAGGAAGCCAACCCACTGGAGAAGAGGAGAAGATTTCTGAGATCAATTCAATGCCGGAACCGTCTGGCAATTCCCAATCGAGAAGAACTACATCAATTTGATCCTGGCTAATGATCTCCCGTGCATCAGAAAGAGAGACAGCTTCAATAGGAACATACCCATGATTAGAAATCCATCGATTGAGAAGTTTTCGTTGTAATTCCGAATCTTCTATAATGAGAATTTTTTTTCCTGCTTTCTCCATTTTCCTACGGTTTTATTTTTTCTTTTTTTTACCTAGTATTTTTTCAACTTCTCCCTCTTCTAAAGGAACTTTTACTACAGTTCCTCCTTCTTTGCGTATTTGCTCTAAATCTACGACTGCTCCCGTCAACATACGAGAGGCTTTTTTCGATCCATCTTTCACTCCATAGACCACCCATTTGCCTCCTTCAAGGGATAACACTAAATATGTACAATCCGCAACTGCCAAAACAGAATGAGCCGACATATGAGAAACAAACTCATAACTGAGTACAATTCCTGAACCAATAAAAACTCCAGTAGGGATACCAACTGCTTTTGTTAACTGATACACTCCAAATGATGTACCTGTTCCGAATGATGCGGTAGTTCCTACAAGACCAACAGTTCCCGCAGCAACTTTGGTGGAAGTATAAGTCACAGCTTGTGCGGTTGCCGAGGCACCACTAAAGGTCGCTCCCGTGACTGTACCTGAAACGGCAAGTCCACCACCAAGAATTGTTTGCCCCGTAGTAACACCGACAAGACTCATTGGCGCCAGTATGTATTTACCTGAAGATTCAGTGACTACGGCGGCTGTTTTTACCGAGTATGCAGAAGTTTTTCTAGCAACAGCTGAAGTCACTTTTGCCCCCTTCTCCATCGATTGCACCGATTCTTTCAAAACAACCTCAGTGCTGTTCAACAAAGCACCTAACGCAAGCTCGATACTCGGTGCAGTGATATAAACGACACCTTTCCCAGCTAAAGTAAATGTTTCCACTAAACAATAAAGACCTGAACCAGTGGCAGTTGTAATGTATGCGGAAGGATAAATGATCCCATTCCAAGTAATATATCCAATAGAAAGGATTGTAATTTTTCCTATAGGTTTAATGACACTATCGTAAAATATAGCCTTAGCGGTTCTTGAAAGAAATTTGAGAAGGGCCAACGGTACACCTTCTCCATCGGCAATTGATTCTATATCAGCCTTAGCTCGACCAAGTTCTTGTGAAGTATCTTTCCCATATGAAAAAATAGTTTCCTTCCAATTACCAAAAATTGTATCTGAAACAGAAGATCGATACTCATTAATTTCAGAAAATCGTCGTTTCCAACTTCCTGATTTAAAATCTCCATATGTTTCATCGTAAGATGATTTTAATGCATCATCCAAATCAACATATCCATAAACAGTGGTTTCAAATACATTCTGAAATTTTTCTTTGTATTCTTTGAATCTTTTTTTAGTAGTAGGTGAATTATCTTTTTCATCTTTTAGATTCAATTGCATATTTGCCCAATCATCCCACTCTTTACGAACAGATTCTGAGTTTTTAATAACCGCCTCATGAGAAGCAATGCCTCGTTCCCAGGAAGATCCAATCATTCCATAAGACTCTGCAACTGATGCGTACATTATGAATAATCCCGGTTTGGTTGCGTTTTCATTTAAATATTGGACAACTGATTCTCCACCGGCACTCAACTTTCCTGCCGTTGACCAACTCATTTTAGTTCCATCTTTGATGATCACGACAGACTCTTGTGCTTTCAATACAGATCGGGAAAATTCTTCTCCTGCAAAACCAATTCTTTGGTCCATTACATAAATTGTGGACTCATGAAACGGAGGAATAAATTTAATACTCGTTCCTTTTACCGGAAATGCCCCCTGATAATAAAGTGACTTATGTCCTTCGAGTGCTAACTTTTTGGTATTTTTTAAAGGATCTTCCGCTTTTTTATCTGATCCAGAACATTGTAGGAAAAAACTATAGAAACAGAAAGAGAGTAATATAAAGGGATATAGTTTTGATTTCATGGTTTTTCAGATACCTTTTTGTTTGCACGTTTTGTTTGTTCTGCTATTTCCGCATCCAATACTTTCTTTATGATCTTTGGATCATCCGTTAATATCTTAACTTTCCCTGTTTTTTTTGCTTCTTCTAAATTAATCACCGATCCAGTGGGAGCATCTTCAAAAGGGGAATAATTTCCTTTTATTGTAGCGATCACAACACGAGGACCGTCATACATAATTAAAATTGGCCCATCCACAGCCGTAAGTAACAATTGAGATGGTAAAACGGTCATCGCTGCATATCCTAATACCATCCCGGAACTCATTGCATACATTCCTGCCTCAGCTGTACCTTTTGAAAGATCGTATAACATTCCTGTAGCGAAGGCTGTTGTATCTATGGTTGCACCACCCACAACACCAATGGCTCCTCCAGTAGTTGTGGCAGCAACAGAAGTTACTTGGTTGAATGCAGCAAGCGTTGTCCCACCTGCATAAGTCGGTATTGTAGAAGATGCAGATAGTATCCCGATAGAACTAAAAAGACCGGCTTCCAATGTAGGTGAAAGTACCCGATAACCCGTTTGTGTTGAATAATAAAGTACCACTCCCGTTGAAATCAAAGCATTGGATGAAAAATTCATAGTTTGCGAAAGGGGAACATACACTCCATTGACAACAAGAATCTCTCCTGTATTTTTACCAGTTTTCGCAATAGGCGCGATCATTACTTCTTTTAGTGCCACAGAATATCCTTGGAAAATATCTACAAGAGCCAAAAGAGCATTTCCTCGTTCACCTGATGCTTCATAATTTTTTGTAAACTCATCTGAAGCTTTTGAAAAAGAATCACTCCATGCAGAAATGATATTTTGAGAATTTTGTTTCAGAGTGGCACTAAACAGTTCGTTTAATTTCTTTGAAGAAGAATCTCGTTTCAATCCAAGTTCATCTAAAGTAGAATTCAATCGTCTGAAATCCGACTCAGCTCTCGGAACCAAATAAATATAACCTAGAACAAACCGAGATCCCGCTTCTTTAAAACTATCTTTCGAAGTTTTCCATTCCGTTTTGCTCAGTTGCCAAGCTGCATCGTAAATATCTTCCGTTCGACTAGACGAATCATTGATCCCAGAATTCACCCAAGAAGCAACCGATGTCATTGTGTCTCCCAGTTTTCCAGGGAAATCAGAGCTTCTTTTTTTCATATGGACAAGGACCATCGCTTTGGCAACGCGAGCACTGATCCCTCCGTTCTCATAAACCAAATCCATACTCTTTTTTCCCGAAGGAATAACTGCCCATCCATTCTCCAATAGATTTTTTCTGGAACCAATAGAATTGGCAGTTAAGGGAGCGATCTTTTTTAACGTTTGTGGTTTGTTATTAGTGATCACCGACTCACCGAAAATTTTATCTGTTTTTGAGGAACAAGAACATTGCAGGAATAAGGCGACAACTAACAAAAAATAGTATTTGGCTGAATCGGATTTCATAAGTTGAGGGAATTTTGTATAGACGTTTGAAATATGCAATAGAAAAAAACATTTTACTTGCTAAATCCATGTATAGTGAGACAAAACCACGACAGCAGATAATTTACGTGACCTATTGGTTCCAATTGGAATCATTACTCTTATGAAGAAACTGAACATATATCTTGCACTCATTGCCTTGGTATTGTGTGTCATCATCATCATCCGAAAAAATGATTTAACCTTAAACAAAATTGCAACTCTGATCGCTATTTCAACTCCCACAGAAGTATTCGATTTTCAAACTGCAGATTCGATCGCCAAACAAAAATTAAAGTCAAAATTTTCACCGACACCAGAATTTAAAATCCCAGGTTTGGATGGAATCAGCTATGAAGACTATCGACAAATCGAATACAAACCCGATGTGGCGATCTGGAAAAATCTTGCCCTTCCCTACCAATTACATTTTTTTCATCCAGGCCATATTTATAGCAATGGAATTCAAATTTATGAAGTGATCAATGAAAAACCCATAGAAATTCCATACGATGCATCTCGTTTCAACTTTGGAGACTTACCCCTTGCCGATGATTTTGCTGAGATCACTAAAAAACTTCGTTATACAGGTTTTCGTGTCCATTACCCAATCAATCAAAAAGAGATTTTAGAAGAATTTTTAGTTTTCCAAGGTGCTTCTTATTTCAGAGCAATTTCCAAAGGGCAAGTATATGGACTATCCGGACGCGGACTAACAATCAACACAGGACCCAAAGACAAAGAAGAGTTTCCCATCTTTGAAAGTTTTTATATCAAACGACCTAACAAAACAGATACATCCATTACAATTTATGCAATTATGAATAGTGAATCTGTTGTTGGTTCCTATGAATTCATAGTAAATCCAGGTGAAGTTACAACCATTGATGTACATGCAAAAATTTATCTTCGCAAAAAAATAAAACGCCTTGGATTTGCTCCAATCACTTCTATGTATTTGTATGGAGAATCAGACAACGCCATTTTAGGGAACATTCACCCAGAAGTACATGACTCGGATGGTCTTTTAACTCAAAACAAAATGGGTGAATGGGAATGGAGACCTCTCATTAATCCCAAAAAAACACAACTAACAAGAATTTCATTAGACTCTCCATTAGGTTATGGACTCATCCAAAGAGACCGAAAATTCAAAAGCTATCAAGATGAAAAACTCAAATACCATTTAAGACCAAGTGTTTGGGTAGAGCCCAAAGGTGACTGGGGAAAAGGCAGTTTGTACTTACTTGAATTCACAACCAATTTAGATTCCGATGACAACATCACCACATTCTGGGAACCTGCAATCCCACCTAACTTAAACGATGGTTACGAATTTCGGTACAAACTCCATTACACCGAAAGATCACCTAAACAACATATCTTAGGCAAAGCTTCCGCATTTTATAGAGGCGCCGATCCACTTTTCCCGAAAGAAAAAGTTTTTACTTTGTACTTTACTGGTGATTTTCTAAAAGCTCTCGACCGCAAAACAGAACTAAAGGCAAATATCTATAATAATAAAATTCCATCTGATTCAATCCGTTATAAAATAGAAAAAATCACCGAACTAGACCAATGGCGGCTACAGATTTGGTATCCCAGTTCAGTCGACGAATCCGATTGGAGTGTTTTCCTTGAGAAAGAAAACCAAAGAATTACAGAAACATGGATATATCGAGATGGACTTTCCAAATAACAAAGACTATTTGAACGAGTTTAGCGAAAGAATTCGCACATATTTGATTCTGAGTGGGATCAATAATGAATATAAAATTGTAGAAATTTTAAATGATTTTTTCAAATCTAATCATTTAAGTTTCTCATTCCCATCAGACTGGGTTCTTTGGCAAAGTTTTCTAAAAACAAATCACATCCAGCCAATTCCAGATTTTCCCATTGCAAATAGGTCTTGGCAATTTGGATCAATGATTCCAAGTTCATCCGATTGGAAAAGAGACACAAATAAAACAAAACAATCCATCGTTGGTTCTTTAAAACCATTATTCATCATCGCATCCATCTTCTTATGGAGCCTTCTTTATTATATTATTATATTTAGGTTACTATGATACTTTTCCAACGCTTTATATTCTTTTTCACTTTTATCATCCCAGTTATTTGGGGGTTTAGTTTATTCATAGAGATCATTTCTTTTCGAGGAATTGAAATCACCGAATACTATCAATTCATCACTTTGATTTTTCTTTTACCGATGTTATCATATGGAGCAAACTCAGCTTTATTTGGATTTTTAATTACTTTGAAAAAGGGAGGAGATCCACTCCTAAAGGCAAAACATATCCCTGAACAGGAATTGAACTTCAATCTATTAGAATCCATCCCCGTTGCCGTTGTCATGCCCGTTTACGAAGAGAATGAAATTTCAATTTTCTCTCGTATTAAAGTCATATTTGAATCAACTACAAAAATCCATAAACTTCCAAACCTAGACTATTTTATTTTGAGTGATACCAGGACACCAGAAAAATGGATCAAAGAAGAAGCCGCATATATTGAGTTATGCGAATCAACAAAAAATTTCCACAACTTTCATTACCGCAGAAGAAAAAGTAACCTTAATGGAAAAAGTGGAAACATCGCTGATTTTTGCAGAAGGTGGGGGAAAAAATACAAGTATATGATCATCCTTGATGCGGACAGTCTCGTATCAGGCGAACTCATCATCCAACTGATTGCAAATATGGAAAAAAATCCGAATGCAGGAATCATCCAATCCAGCACCAAAATTTTTCGAACCACTACTTTATTCCAAAAATTTACAGAATTTTCTTCTTACTTGTTTAGCCCTTTTTTCTTAAAAGGAGCCAGCTTTTGGCAAATTAATTCCACGGGTTATTGGGGACACAATGCCATACTTAGAGTCAAACCATTTATGGAACATTGTGCCCTCCCCCATCTTCCAGAATATGGAGGCATCGGTGGGAAAATTTTAAGTCATGATACAGTCGAAGCTGCCCTGATGCGAAAAGCGGGATTTGATGTCTATTGTGCTTATGAGCTGGATGGAAGCTACGAAGAAAGTCCACCTAACATAATTGATGTTTTGAAACGAGACCAACGTTGGTGCCAAGGAAACCTGCAACATTTTTGGTTTTTGTTTGGAAAAAAAATTCCATTCATCAATAGAATCCATATTCTAAATGGAATTTTATCTTATCTCAATTCTCCTATTTGGCTGTGTTATATCCTACTTAGTTTATGGAATTACCTTGAAGACAGCAAATACTTAAATTACTCCATGTTACCGGAAGAGTATGAATTTTTTAAATCACAGATTTATGACCCGCTATATCTAAAACTATTATCCTTATCTTTAGTTTTATTATTTTTACCAAGGGTTCTAAGTTTTTTTAGCCTACCCGTCCTTGAAATTTTCAAAAAACTGCCCGCATTTTTTATGGAGACCATTTTTTCAATTTTAATTGCACCAATTTACATGGTGTATCATAGTATTTTTGTATCCTCAATTTTACTCAACAAACGAATTACTTGGGGACCACAAAATAGAGATGCTGATTCAGGATATAACCTTCCCTATATTCTTTCATCTTTTTTCGGCATAACAGTCCTCGGTTTTGCATGTGCTTATATAAGCTATTCCCATTCCACAATGTTATTCGTTTTATCATTTCCAATTTGGATTGGCTGGATTCTTTCGATTCCTTTGGTTATTCTGACAGGAAAAGAACAAAAAACTATAAACCAATTTTTCGATACAAAATATTGGAAACAAAATACAAGTTTAACCAATAATTTTGAAGAGGCTCTTAGCTCACATAAGAATAGTTATCTGGATGGAAAAGAATTCTTTTTTGCTCTTGTGCATCCCATTTTTTACCACCAACACAAAGAGTTGCAAGGGAATAAAACCTACCAAACCAAACTTCCAAAATCAACGGAAGAAGATCTCATTCGTTTATTAAAACTAGGGCCAGATTCGTTAGATAAAAAAACAATATTACGGATTCTTTCGAACCGAGAGCTACTTGATTCATTTTATTTAAAATTTTGGACTTCAAAAAAAGAAGATTGGGCAAGTTACTGGAAAACCATTTGGGAAAAAATTAACCCGTCTTTTTTTCCATTAATTTCCAATAATAAGAAGAACGATGTGAATCTTCAATAAATCCGCAGTGTCCACCTTTTGATTCAATCACAACTTCTAAATACGAAGAAGGAGGGATCTGGACAAATTCTTTCCAGGGAATCACAGGATCATCCATTGAAGTTAAAATCGTAGTCGGAACACGAATGGATCTAAAAAACAATTCGTTCAAAGTATAAGAATCAAAATATTCATCCACAGAAGAAAAATGAGAAAATTCTTTTACCATTTTTTCCGTTAAATGCATCACCGATTGGTAATGATCCAAATCATGAAACGAATATAAATGAGGAAATAAATTTGCTTTTTTCTTTAAAGAAACCTTCCAAGAATTGAGAAAGTATTTTCGCAAAAAAGGATGTTCATCCATTTTCACTGTTGCCCGTTTTGGATCGAGAGCCGGACTAAACGCAAAACAATGTTTTAATCCAGGGATTTGTTCCGCCTGTTTAGAAAGAGAATGACGACCCGCCATCCGTAGAACAAAATTTCCACCAAGTGAAAATCCAGCCAAATACACTGGACCCTTGGAACCAAAAATTTTTACAAGTTCGCAGACCGCTTCATATGACTCCTGCAACAAACTTCCATTAAAGATACCTTCATTCAAATGATGAGTATCACCATGGTCTCTTAAGTTCAATCGGTATACAGAAAATCCTTTTTGCAAAAAATGCCTTGTGGTTCGAACGATATAACTAGAATGAATACTTCCTTCCCAACCATGTACAAGCACAATTAAACCCTTTGGATTTGCTACATCATGAATTCTTGCGAGAAGTGTTGTCCCGTCTTTTGCTTTTACTGACTTCCACTCACCTTTGAGTGAATTTCCATATTGTTTGTCCGACTTCGATTTAAAGGACGCCAAAAACGATTGGACCATGGCACCCGAAAGAAAAGGCAAAGGTTTAAAAAGACTCATAGTTGGATCACCCTAGTTTCCTCGAATTAGAAAATTTTACAATAAATTATCCTCGACGCAGTCAACCAAAAGGTCATTCAATTGAGTTAAACTGGATAAAACTTAGGACCACTTATGAGATTCATACTTACATCCTTACTTTTTTGTTTCATCGCTTGCCAAAGTTACACGCCATTAAAATCAGAATGGAGAACCGTAGGAGAAACAGAATTATTTTTCGCTGCAGTATCCGCAAAGGCAAGCCAACAAGCCATTGAATCAGGGAGCCTCGCCATGAGAAGGAGCACTTGTTTGAGTGCCACAAACCTTCTTTCCACTTCCCCCAAACTCACTTCCATCCTTTTAGAACAGGAATCTGTCCAATTGGATGAAATAGAAACAAAAGACTTAGGTCGCCTTATTTCGGCTCACAAAATCAAACCCAAACAAGAATCCTGTCAATCCGAGAATAGCGGTTATTTTTTCGCGAGCCCCGCATGGGAAAACTGCCAATGCCTTTACACTATCGAATACCCCGGCGGGAGAAAACAATTTAGGCTAGATCTAACGCAAGTTAAATAATCGATTACCAATTCATAGAACCTAAAAGATCTTGAAGACAAACCAGAATCTAACCTGGATTTGTCTTCCATCGTTTCCAATAAATTAGAGCCAACCCACTGAGTGCCTCGGGGCCACTCACTCCTGAAAGAGCGGACCTAGTCGAATCCGAAAGTTCTTTTTCACACCAAATCAAAAACTCCTTCCAATCGGTTTGTTTCTTTTTTATCTGAATTTTTTTTTGTATATTTTTATGTATTTGGTATTTATAAGAAGGATTCGTATCCTCCGTTGACCCAGACTCGGATCTCACACCTAATCTCCCATCGCCTGCAAAACCAATCGCCTTGTTTCCGTTGGTTTTGAAATCCGATTCAGACTCCTCATAAGGTAGGAGTGGTTTCAAAAATCTCTTTCTCCCATCAAACCCAGTTTGTTTCAACAGACCTTTTTTCTTAAGCTCAGATACCAAACGTGAAATTGTATCTCGTTTCAATCGTAAAATAGTTCCCAAATACTCGTTAGAGGCAAAACACCCACCACAAGCATCCAAAGAAACAATTTCAGCATACAATTTAGTTTGATTCGGTGTAAGACCCAAATCATCCATCCATTGGGCAACCCAAACGCCCGTTCTTTTTGATCCATTCATATCGACCCCTGCTATCCAACACAGGCCTTCGGCATCCAAAGAAAATTTTTTTCTTTGGATTTGTTACAACGGGAAGATAAACCTACGTCGCCGCAACAATCGTTTTGGAAGTTTTAACAACGTCCATGTTTGGAATTCTTTTGAATTCCAGGTGATGTATGTAAGCGGTATAAATTGTGGAAGACCGCTTTGGGTTTTAGGGACACCTCCCCTACCCAATTTTCTATTAACATTGTTTTCCTAGTTCTGTCAAGCATTAATGTGACATAATTCCATAGACTGGTGAAACGTAAAAATGGGATCCAATGAGAGTAGGGCAGGGAAACTAATGGGAGAAGAGAAGTCTCTCTGAACTGCTTCCACACAATCCAGAGAGTTTACATCACCCGGTTAAAGGGGTTACACACAATCTAACGGGACCATTCAAATAGTACAAGAAATTTTTCACTCCATAAAAGTAAAAAATCCAAAATTATATGGGCGCATCGAAACCAACTCTTTTCCAAATCAAAAAAGCCAAACGACCAGGCTCTTCGCTCCAATCTTTCGTTTTACGAAAGGATTTCCGCTGCGATCCTTTGCGCTAGAACCTAATCTACATATAACCGCAGATTATTTCAAACCAGTATAATGGGAAAAGGTACGCCGGCGTACTTTTCAAAAATAATCCAAATTTCGGAATTTTCATTGCACAAAGAAGAAGCTATCACAATCTAATTTTGCAATGAAGATCATCACAGTTGCCAACATCAAAGGCGGGACTTCAAAATCCACAACAGCCATCCATTTAGCCTTAGCTCTCTCCAAAAGAGGAAAAACTTTAGCAATCGATATGGATCCACAAGCCGACTTATCTGATTTCTTTTTCCCAGAAGAACCAGTTGAATTTTTTGATTCGGGAAACACCCTCACTGTTCTGAACGCAGAAACAACACTCAGCGAATCCGTCAAACCTTCAAATGACATCGATGTTTTACCATCCATCATCGAACTTTCGGATCTAAGTTATCTTGCTTCCAAAGATTTTTCAATGATTCCTCGTTTAAAAAATATTCTACTCAAAACAAAATACGATTACGTTGTCATAGACACTCCGGGCTCTGGTTCATCAGAAAACATAGCATCCTATCTTCCCGCTTCCATTATTCTGGTACCTGTTACACCTTCCAAATGGGCAGTGAGAACAGTGGCTCAGGTCCTAAAAAAAGTAGATGAGGCAGAAAGGTTTGATGAACAATCAAAGAAAAAATCCGTTTTGATCCTTCCCTCTCAATGGGGAACTTCACAAAAACAAATGGATCTACTCGAAAAATTAAACACGATCAAAACATTAAAAATTTTAGAACCTATCCCAAAAAATGACAGTATCCGGGACCGTACTGAAACTGGAAAACCTCTACAAGAAGGAAGCGCCCCCTGGAAAGCTTTCGAAACCTTAGCGGAGAAATTAAAATAAGGTACGCCGGCGTACCTAAAAATTATTATGAAAAACAAAGCCAACTACAACCCAGCCGACATCCTTTCTAGGGCTACCTCGAGGACTTCCTCTTTAAATCCATTCCTGAAAGAAGAAAATTCAGAATCTCACAACGCAACAGACATCCCTATCGATCAAGTTTCAACAGAAAACAATCCAAGAAAAACTTTTAACGAATCTACAATCCGAGAACTTGCAGAATCAATTTCTCAATATGGACTTTTACAACCTATTGTTGTGAGGAAAAAAGCAGGTAAATATGAACTCATAAATGGGGAAAGAAGGTTTCGGGCTCATAAACTTCTAAAAAAGAAAACCATTTTAGCAATCATCAAAAACGTAGAACAAATTGATATTTCCAAATTACCCGAAATAAAATTAGTTGAAAACTTACAAAGAGAAGACCTATCCGAATCTGACCTTGCTCTTTCCCTTCAAGAATTAAAAAACAGACACAAAGAAACCAACGAACAGTTAGCAAAACGTATCAATAAATCTGCCCAATGGGTTAAAACTAAAATTGCACATGCAGAAATCTTAAAAGAATCAACATCATCTTCCCCTGCAGACAAAAACCATCCCATCTTTCAAATCCCCACAAGTTTGTTTACAGAAATTGCTCCCCTCGATGTTTCTAACAGAAAAAAGGCAATCGACTATCTTATCAAAGGGTTGGAAAAAAAAGGTGACTTCCCTTCCCGGAATGACCTACGTGAATTTGTTCGTCCCCTAAAACCAAACAAACCGAAGCCATCCAAACCAAAACTCGGGAACCTGGAACTGAAAGACCTAAAAAATAAACTGATTAAAATTAAAGAAAAAATATCCCAACTCCAAAATGAAAAAATGATCCTCGAGGAAACCATCAGAAAGTATAAAAAATAGATTCCTAGTCCCTAAGGATTTGGTAAGTTCGTTGTATTATTTTTTTCTATTCTAAATAGAAAAAAACTTGTACTCCTTTCCAATACAAACTAGATTGTATTTAAATCCTTAACCGGGTTGAACAATAAAAGCCCTGGGAAGTGTGGTAGCGACCCGGGGCCATTTTCACCTCATCCGACCATCACCCTCAAAAACCTCCTTTCTTACTAATGAGACAGGCACCGAATTATGTCACATTTTTCACTTGACGAAATTTTTGAATTTGTACATATAGGGAACGTTCGGGTCACACAACCGGACACGGCTCTACCACAATGCCGTTATTGTTCAAACCGGAATTTCTAAAAAAGTTCCGACAGGACGTTCGTAAGAACTTCCAAATTTTTTCTTCTCTGATTGGACCGAAGGTTTGTTTCAAATTAAAACAAATTCCGTTCACTAGAGTAGGAGAGATATACCCAAAAGGTATATTGGCAAAAAACTTCCAAACGCTCGTAGCCGGAGATGTGTTCGTTTGGGAGAAGGAACCTAAAATGAAAACTAATCGAACAGGAATTTGGATTCCCGTTTGGATTGAGAATTTAAATTTATCTCATAGCCAGACAAAGTTATATGCTGAGATCGTATCTCTTCATGACAAAGGCGGATGTTTCGCATCCAATCGTTATTTCGGAGAAGTCCTTGGGCTCAAAATAGATACAGTATCTCGACTCATTACATCCTTAAAGAAGTTAGGACTTCTGGAACAAACAGGCTTTGACGGCAGAAGACGGTTTTTAAAACCACTTTTTGCAAAGCCAACCACAATAGAATTTGAATCCAAAGATAAACCCTCGGAAAAAAATCCAATACGGGAAACAAAGCCATTCGTAGAAAAACTCCAGGCCCGGACCTTTCAAAAATCCAATGCAGAATCGGAAAGTTTTGCCGTCTCTATATTTAGTACAATAGAGGTACAAAAAAAAGTACAGAAGAAAGGTTCTTGGGAAGAATTTAAAAGTTGGAGTGAAAGAACTTTATCAAAGTCTACTTCCTGCCAAATTGCAAATATCACTTCACCTGAATTTTTGCAAGGGGCATCCCTTTTGATTTGGAAAAATTGGATGGAAAAACAAAAATCTTTTCCAAACACCCAAATACAATATGCTTCAACATTTTAGATTTTAATTTTTCGGTGATTCTAATGGAAGTTTATCAACATATCAAAACAGGGAAATTTTATCTCAAGTTAGATGAGGTTAAAAATTGTACAAATGCAAATGACGGACAACAGATGGTGTTTTACTGTGAATATGGTAAGGAAAACCCTTTGAAATTTGTTAGAGATAAAAAAGAATTTTTAGAGAAGTTTAAAATTGTGGAACTTTAGTAGAGGGTATCATTCTAGATAGTAAATCTTAGGATGTCTTCTGCCATCTGCATTTTTGTTTTTTTAAGATTTTTACTTTCTGTATCGGGAAAGTCAGTTTCTAAACATAAATTGCTATACCCGTGCACAAGCGACCATGCCATGAGAGCAAAACTTCGGTGGTTCTCTTTTCTACGTTTTTCTTTTAAATAAAACCGGCAACCACGGACAAGGATTGCATAAGATTTTAATTTAGATTGTTTAAGAACCTTAGATTCGCTTGTTCTTTTGGTTTGAAACATAAGACGGTAATAATTTGGATTCTTGATTGCAAACTGAATGTAGACTAGACCTAATTTTACAAAATAATCATCAGGATTTCCTAAAACCTGTGGAACTTTCTTTTGTAAGGATCCAAGCCGATCAAATCCAATCGAAGATAAAATTTCTAAAACCTCATCTTTATGTTGGAAATGCCTGTAAACAGCAGCATGTGAAACCCCAGAAAGGGTGGCCACTTCACGAAGAGAAAAATCACTAACCCCTTTTTTTTGTAATAATTTATGGCAAGATTTAATGATAGAGTTTTTTAAATCACCATGGTGGTAAGAGGATCGTCTCACATTGTAATAATGAAAAATAAGTTACCATTGGCAACATTTTTATTGAAATAAACTCGGAGAATGTTACTTTTGGTAACATATGGAGGTTGTTTTATGCAAACACTTACAACCGAAGAAACCCAAAAAATCTTAGAAGAGATGACAGTCAATTTTAACCACGGGGGAAGAAAAATTACAGTTCCGCCTCCCATTTTTCTCGCAATGAAGGCAGAAATTCTTTCCTATACCAAAGGAAAAAGTATAACGGTTGCTTTCCCGGTCTCTGACGAACAAACCAATCCAATGGGGATGATGCAAGGTGGAGTCATCGCAGCAGCATTTGACAATGCTTTCGGGCCTCTTAGTTATTTGGTAGCAAAACGTCCGACGACAACGATTGATATGAATATTCAATACATTCGCGGGGTAGCTGTGAACCAACGAGTGATTGTAAAAGCAACAGTGGAAGCTAAGGGTTTTTCAACCATTCATATGATAGGGGAAATGCGCACAGAAAAAGATAAACTTTTAGCAACGGCAACGACGAATCTTTTGATTTTAAAAATCCCTGGAGGAGGGGAGTAGGGATTAATCTTTGTAATCGTACCTTTCTAAAACCATTTCAATGATCGTTGGTGTACAAGTTGTTGTATCATTGAAATGTTGGCTCATGATGACACCATGAAGAAATGTTTTAATAAGGATCATTTCCTTATCTGGTTCTTTGACCCCATAAGACCGAAAACGTTCCCGCATTGCCTCTTTGAACGGGGCAAATCGTCGTTCCACATTTTCTAACATCTTTTTCGAAAGTGAGACAGAACCAGGTTGGAAAAGACATACAGAAATCAAAACCATGGTTTTTCTTTCTTCTTTAGCAAATTGGATGGATCGGTTAAAAAATTCCCTAACATACTCTTTAGCAGAGAGGTTTGGGGGAATGTTACTGTAAAATTTTTCCTGTTTTGCTAGGTGGGAATCGATGATTTGTTCAAAAATTTGATTTTTGCTCTTAAAATAATTATAAGCAAGTCCCTTGGAAATTTTGGCATGATTTGCGATCATTTCCATGGTGGTTTGAGAGAACCCATGTTTTGCGAACAATACAATTGCCGAGGCAAGAATCCTTTCAATGGACTTCTCCCTTGCTTGTTGTTTTTTGTTCTCCGATTTCAGCGATGTCTTAATGGGCACTGACTTCACCGTTCTGGTTCTTTCGAATTGCGCAAACACTTTTTAATCCAAATTCGAAGAGAAAGCAGGTTTAGAATTCACTTGGAAGACTCGAGGCAATCCAGTTTCTGGTCTGTATGAGTTCATTTGCATCAGTAACAGTACTAAAATCTGCCAATATCTACTTCAATGGAAACGTTACCAGTCGGACGGTCCTATTTCCCAATGGGGAAAAGAAAACCTTGGGAATCATGATGCCGGGGGAATATGAATTTGGCACCGATCAAAAAGAAATTATGGAAATCCAATCAGGAAAACTTTCTGTATTATTGCCAGGATCCGAAACATGGCTCCAAATTGATGGTCAATCCGTATTTGAAGTCCCTGCTGGATCCAAGTTTAAGTTGAAAATTGAAACGGTAACAGACTATTGTTGCTCTTACGTTTGATCCACAATTTCTGCAG
Source organism: Leptospira harrisiae (assembly GCF_002811945.1). NCBI lineage: Bacteria > Pseudomonadati > Spirochaetota > Leptospiria > Leptospirales > Leptospiraceae > Leptospira > Leptospira harrisiae. Next base: position 44,116 of record NZ_NPDX01000008.1, read on the forward strand.
TTTCGGCATTACTTTTCACCGAGTTAATGCCGTTTTCACATGCTTGTTTTGAAGAATAACCTTCGCTAGATGCTATGATTTCCCCATTGGCAGCCTTCAGACGAAAACGGAATTCCCCTGCTTTATCTTTGTAAATTTCAAATTTTGCTGACATAAACCTATCTCCTTACTTTGCCAAAAATATTATTGGATTAGGGATTTTTGCAATACGTTTTCTTTTTATACTCGATTTTGAATTCCAGGAGATTCCATACTTTCAAACAGTGTCATTAGAACCGTTCCATTCCCATGATCCTTTCCCGCAGAATTAATTTATTTCTAACGATTTTCATTTTTATTTCCTGCGGAAATAAATTCCCGGAACGTCCTCCCATCCAATTTTCCTTCGAATCCAAAGCAACCGAACAGATTCTTGCGGGTGAAGTTCTTTGGTCCAAAGTTCACGAAATGAAATACCATTTTGGGTATTGGAAACCTTTCGTTTGGGTAAAATTTGATTTAGTCAATCCAGAAGAAAGAATGAATGACTATGTCCTTGAATTAGAATCTCCTTGGGTGGATTCGGTTACGTTGGTTTGGAAAGAAAATGGAGTTGTGGTAACAAAACAATTTGATGGTTCTGCAACATTTGCTTCAAGAGAATTACAACACAGAAATCCAACGTATCAAGTGAGACTTGGTCCTTTGGAAACGAGAACAATTTATGCAAATATAAAAAACTCGGGGATACTCAATGCACCGTTTCGTATATGGAAGATAAATTCTTTTTTTGATCGGATCGAAAGGGATTATGTGGCCAACGGAGTATATTTTGGGATTATTTTTGCACTACTATTATATAATCTATTAATCTATGTTAGCGTAAGGGAAAGGGCATACATTTATTATTGTTTGTACCTGGCAACATTAGGGGTTAATTATTCTTTGCTCGGCGGATTTTTTAAACAACTTTTGGTTCCTGAATTGGCTATGTCTATCAAGCCGTATCTATATATTTCCGTGAATGCTTCATTAACTTTTGTCGGTTTGTTTTCTCTCTCTTTTTTGAATCTAAAAAAAATCAACCCTTGGTTGGATCGGCTCATTCGATTGAGTGTAGTAGCTTTTGCTTGTATGTCGCTATTTTCTATTTTTCTTCCACACAATTGGATGGAAGTTTCATTTATTTATACTTTTCCTTATATGTTTTTGGTCCTTATGTCCGCTGGGGCTTATTCCTACTTAAAAGGAGTTAAGTCTTCTTCATTTTTTCTTTTGGCTTGGTTTACTTTGTTTATTGGTGTGATTGTTGATTCTTTAACAAAAGCTTCGCTCATACCCTTTTCTACATTTGGTCGTTACGGAGTACAAATTGGAACTGCATTCGAAGTCATTCTGTTTTCGCTGGCATTAGGTCGGCGATTGCGGTTTTTGTTAGAAGAAAACCTGATTGCAAAGAATGAGTTAACAACGATTAAAAAAGATTTAGAAACAGCGCGAAAAATCCAGATGCGTATTTTGCCTGATAAATTGCCAGAGAGCGAAAAGTTGTCGATGGTAGTTTCTTATTTTCCTTTGTACGATGTGGGTGGTGATTTTTATGATTTTTTTGAATTCAATGATGGGTTTGGATTAGTTATTGCTGATGTAACTGGTCATGGCGTGAGTGCGGCTTTAGATTCCTCTACTGTAAAGATTGCGTTTCGAAATGCGAAAGAATATAATAAATCTCCAAAAGATTTGATAGGTGCGATGAATCGTTTTTTGTGTACAAGCCTTCATGCACGTTTTGTCAGTGCTGCTTATCTTTATATTGACTACAAGAAAATGAAAATAAATTTCAGTTCCGCGGGGAACCCGCCTTTTGTGATCATCCGGGATAGAGAAATAGAATCTTTCGAATGCCCGGGCCTTTTGCTTGGTGTTCGCAGCGATTTTATTTATGAAGAACGAGAAATTGATCTGAAAGAAGGAGATCGCATTTTGGTTTTTACGGACGGATTGTACGAAAATTTAAAACCAGATGAAGAACCTGAAACTATTTTGTTTCCAGAAATATTGCCGATTGTTGGTGAAACACAAGAATTGTTTCACCAGATTCTATTGAATCAGCTCTCGCGGATGAGACGGATTTCCCGAGATGACATCACACTAATTTCTCTCGATATTAACCGCAGTTAAAAAATTTCAGAATTAATAAGGTTTCTTTTATTTAAATAATTCTTGCATAAATTGTGTTTTGGAATGCAATTACCTGCTAACAAATGTCCGCTATAGTTTTAAATTTCAGTACATTGAAGAATAATCGTTTTTATATTTTGGTATTATTTTTTTGTATTTTACCACTTGTACTAGTTGGTACATTCCCTGAGTACTTTTATCGAGAGTTTGAGATTGGTTATTTTTTGGTATTTCATAATGTTACGGAAATTTTTAGTGTAATCGTTTCCTTTTCTATTTTTGGTTTAGGTTACTATTCGTTTTCACAAAGCCGGAATTCGCATACTTTGTTTCTTGGGGTAGGTTTCCTTGCCGTTGGTCTCATCGATTTTATGCATACTTTGGGTTATAAGGGAATGCCGGATTTTGTAACTCCAAACTCAGGTAATAAATCGTCTCAGTTTTGGATTTTTTCGAGATTCATAACCTCTCTTGTTTTGTTTTCTGCAATTTACATTCAGCCAAACACAAAATATAAATTTGTAAAAGAAAGGTTTTTACTTCTGTTTACCTTTCTGGTTGTCGGAGTTATTTTTCTATTGGTAATCTTTTTGAATGAATGGATACCGGACACTTATGTACAAGGAAAGGGATTAACCCCATTTAAGAAAAATGCAGAGTTTGTGATCATCGCAATATTATTTTTTGCACTTCTTTTGTATCGTAAGGCAAGTTTTTATACTTCCAGAAGGCAGATTCAATATTATTTGTCAGCTTTTGTTGTTTGTATTTTCAGCGAAATGGTTTTTGCAGTCTATACTAGCGTGTACGACGTTTATAACGTTATCGGACATCTTTATAAAATTGGTGCTTTTTACCTGATCTACAAAGCTGTATTTATTGCTGCTATTAATGATCCATATGAGCAGTTGATTCAATCCAATCGCCTTCTTTCAGATGAAATAGAAGAAAATAAAGTTTATGCGGAAATGATTAAAAAGTCTTTGCGTGAAAAAGAGAATTTGATCGCAGAAATTTTTCACAGAACAAAAAATTCAATCCAATTAGTTCGTTCGATTTTAATGATCCAAGCTTCTGATTTTCCTGACGATAAAAACATCCAAGCCATTGTTGAAAATACTTCGGTTAAAATACAGACAATGTCCTTGGTTCATGACCATTTATATGCGAACAAGGATTTAAGTGAGATTAAAGTTTCTGCTTATTTGGAATCTTTGGCTGATATGGTCAGACAAGCGTATCCACCTATTGGTAAAAAAATTAATATCAATTTTCAAATCGGGGAAGGTTCCTTACTTTTAGATACCGCAGTTCCGCTTGGTCTTATTTTTACTGAAATACTTTCTAATAGTTTTAAGTATGCTTTTAGGAATGTAACTGTTGGTGAAATCCTGATATCTTTTACTTTCAGAGAAAGTATTTGTTACTTTGATTATAAAGACAATGGTGTTGGTCTGCCAGAGGAGTTCGATTTATCAAATCAAAAAAAATTGGGATTAAGTTTGGCAAAGATCATTGCTGAAAAACAAATGGGAGGAACCTTGAGTATTGATGGTACCCAAGGGTTTCAGTTAAAACTCAGTTTCCCAAGTGATTTATATAAGAGAAGGGTTTAACTCCTCAGTAATTTTGTTAATGTAGCTTCTTGTTAACTGAAACCAGGTTTCTGATTGTGCGATTCCTGGTTTTCTTTTTCCGAACATTTGTAAAATTAAGTTTCCTTCGTTATCAAACAGTTCCACAGAAGTGACAAGACCATCTTTTGTAGGTTTATCAACAATCCAAACTGATTCCACCTGATCTGTTCTTAAATGTAAGTTGAATTCTGGATCAAGGACATTGAACCATGGACCCATAGGTTCAAATTTTTGAATTTTTCCTGTATGGATTTGGATCATTCCGGGATTTCCGACGAAGATCATTATTTCCTGATCCAATTTGTTTGTTTTTTCCATAAGGTTTAGAAAATCGTTTGTTGAGATGGGAAAGGAAAACTTGCCGCTTGCAGCTTTTAATGAAAATTCTCGTGAGTAACTAAACTTTCTAATCAAAGAAAAAAAATCGTGAGTGTCTTCTAATTGACTCCATGCATTGAGAAACGCGGGAATTTCTTTTGGATCGTTTGTTTCCGTTTTGATTATTGTTTCAGCGGAAGGTTTAGCGAAGGTTTGGGTTTCATCGATGAACTGGGCTTTGGTAAGTTCCCAACCATTTAATTCGGACTTTTCTGTCTGATAAATTTTATGTACTGCTTCCCCTCTGGAATCAAAAAATTGAAAACTACACATCATATGGTTTTCTCTTGGTTCTTCCACGTAAAATCCATACTTCCAGTCTTTTAAAAAGATTCGTAAATCGATATCTTCTCCTACTACGAGAGCAGTTTGGCCATTGACAGATACGTTTTTGTAAATACCTTTTCTTTCGTGCACACACGACTCGTTTCTTGTGAGTGCCATGACATAACCAAGATTAGTGGAGTTAAGTAAAAAACTAGACCAATCCGGCTTCAGCAATTTGACTGATGGACCAAGTTTTGTCGCAAGAAGTTCCGCTTCGCTAACTTTCAGATGTTTGGCGGCTTCTCGAATTCTGAGTTTGGGCATTTCTTTAACAAGATTTTCCCATTGTAGTTTTAAATTTTCATTCATATAGTTTCTCCTATGATTTCTGGTAATATAAAATTTCCTTCTGGCGCATTTAAAATTTTGACTTTTATTCCGAATGCAGTTTCTAGATTTGCAACTGTCAATACTTCCTTTGGTTTTCCCGATTTGATGATTTTCCCTTTGTGGAGTATGGTGATCGTATCTGCGTAAAGTGCTGCTAAGTTTAAGTCATGTAAAATCATGAAGATCGCATAACCTTGATTTGCCATATGCCGAAATACGTTTAAGGTTTTGTATTGGTTTGGGATGTCCAAAGCAGATACTGGTTCATCGAGAAAAATATAACGAGGCGGAGTTTCCCAAGTTTGTGCTAAGATTCTGCCGAAGTTGATTTTTTGTCTTTCGCCACCCGATAGAGTAGAGTATATCTGATCTTTTTGTTCTAAAGAGTTTGTGATTTTTAAACAACTTTGGACAATTTCGGTATCTCTTTTTGTGTCTTTTTTATGTGGGTGTCTCCCGAGCCGTATCACTTCCTCTGAGCTTATAGGAAAAGTAATTACAGTTTCTTGGCTTAAGACTGCTCTTTTTTTTGCTAGTTCGTTATTTGGATAATCTTTTAGGTCAATACCATCCAAATATACATTTCCCTGTTTCGGGGATAAGTCGCCGCATAACATATGGAAGAGAGTGGATTTTCCGGCACCATTCCTTCCGATCAAAACATGAAGTTCTCCTGGTAGAATTTCTAATTCTATTTTTGAAAGAATCTGCTTAGAGCCGATAAAATAATCTACGTCAATTGATTGAATTGTCATATATGAGGCATCCTTTTTCGAATCAAACTCAGGAAAAATGGGGAACCAAGTAGAGCCGTTGCAATTCCCACTGGTACTTCGGCAGGTGCAATGATGACTCTACAGATTCCATCAGCAAAACATAACAATCCTCCACCTAATACATAAGATGTGAATAAAAGATATTTGTAGTTTTGTCCTATAGCTAAACGAACTATGTGAGGAACAGCCAACCCAACAAATCCGATATTACCTACTAAGGAAATACAGACTCCTGTACTGATGCCAATGAAAAGGATGATTAGAGTTTTTAAAAACTCTGTGGCGATCCCTAGATGAGTTGCTTCGCGTTCTCCAAGTATAAATACGTTTAGTTGTTTTGCAATCAGCGGACTTATAAAGATTGGAAATATTAAAAAGGGAGAAAATGATTTTAAGTTGGACCAAGAAGCTCCACCTAAACTTCCCATATTCCAAAGAGAAAGATTTCTAAGTTGTGCTTCGTTCGCTATGTAACTTAAAATTCCAATTGCTGAATAACAAATTGCATTAACTGCAATTCCTGATAATACTAGGGAAAAAACATCTGTTCTGCCTTTTGATTTTGCAAAGAAAAAAATTAGAAACGATGAAAGGATACCTCCTAAAAAAGAAAATAGAACTACACTCCATACCGAATGTAAAAATGGGAAGGATGACCCAATTACTATTGCAATTGCTGCAAACAAAGAACATCCTGCGGTAATTCCGATTAGACCGGGGTCTACAATTGGATTACGAAAAAGTCCTTGTGCTAAAGAACCAGACCATGCTAATGATCCTCCGACCATAAGGCCAAGAAGAATCCTAGGAATTCTTAACTCAAAGAATACTCGTGATTCCAAACTATCTTTCTTGAAGAGATCTTCCCAACTGATCTCCATAGCTCCGAACAAGGAAGAGGATACAGCAGATAGAATCGTAAAAAGAATACAACCTACGATGAAGAAAACTTTTTTCTTCATTCCATGAGTTTCCATTTGTCGTTAAGTGTTTTTAATGCATAAGGTAATCTTGGTCCAAAACCTAAAAGGAGGAGGTCATCTAAAATGATAAGATTTTTTTCTTTTCCTGCTTTTGTGAGTTCCATTCCGTTAATTTCCCAGATTACTTTTTCACCGCCGAAACCTAAGGCAGATTTTTCTGGCATTAGAATGATATCGGGATTTGCTTTCACGAGCGCTTCACTTGTAAGTGGTTTGTATTCCGAAAATTCATTGATGGCGTTTTTTGCTCCTGAGAGATTGATCATCGCATGAGCTGCAGTATTTGTTCCTGAAATAAAAACAGAACTTGGGTTTCTAGAGTAAATAAATAGAACTCTAATATTAGTTTTTTTAATATTTAGTTTCTGGATTTGATTTTTAATAGAATTTGCTAAAATCTTTGCTTCTTTGTTTTTGTTAAAAATTTTCCCGATTTCTAACACACGATCGGCGGGTGTATCAAGATTAAATTCATCCGAAAAAAGTTGGATAGGGACACCAGCATCTTTTAAATTTTGAATCGTAGCCGGAGGTCCCGCTGATTCCAAACCTATGATTTGTGAAGGTTTCAAATTTAAGATTCCTTCTGTCGTTAGCGTCCTTTGGTAACCAACATTGGGAAGGTATGTAGCTTGTTTGGGATAATATGAAGTCGAATCTACAGCAACCAATTGGTCTTCTAATTTGAGGGCGTAGATAATTTCAGTCACTGTCCCATTGACAGAGATTATGCGATGGTTTGGTTTTGCAATGAGAGAGTAGGTGACTACCAAAAGAGATAGAACCAGGGATCCTTTTGTTGCTGTTGGTTTTATGAGTTTCATGTGCACAAGGATTAGGGTGGGAAATCCTTTTGTCAAGAATAAATGAGAATGAGACTCAATATAGTTATTGACGTGAAATGGGGTCCGTAGGAATTGAGAATTAGAATCAATTAGATTAGGAGAGCCCCTATGAACAAGCTCAACAAATTCGTAACTCTGGCCTTAGCCTTTTGTATGGCTTTGGTCTTCCTTTCCTGCGAGCAGGAAGACGGTAATGATAACAGCACTACCTTTCTCGGACTATTGACAGTTTCCCAAGTAATGGCAGATGCAACGAAACGATGCGAAACAGTGATCGATAGTTCCTATGTTTCCGGATCTTATTCTCCTCTTTGTACTCCAAGTGCTGGCCAAGGTCGGTTCTTTCGTATAGAAGGAATGAAGGCGTTAGGTGACAATGGATACTTCTATTTATTTCTTGGGTATTCTGCAGCACCAACAAGTGCAACTCCAGCAGCAACAGGGCAGTATTTGTTTGTCGCTGGTAAGTCTGTATCAAGTCCCAATCCCTATGTTTGGTTTCGAAATTTGGAATATGGAAATTATCAAGGTGGACAGGCGGCTAGTGGCGCAAATCCAACTAACTTTAGCTTAGCGACAGAGCAAGAACTTTGTGTTAGTTTTTCTGGCACATCTTCTGCACCCACAACATACCTTTGGGTAACTGGAGTAGGTGGGGCCAATTGTAAGGTTACTGGAACTTTACAAAAAGAAAATGCGATCGTTAATTATGCAGCATGGCCTACTCCAGGAAATGTGATACCGACTGGATCACAAGCATACTTTCGTTTTTCTAATCTTTCGTTGATAACGGGAACTAAAATTACCGTTTCTTCGGAAAGTGTTCTTTAACGAAAATATTAATTTGCCGAAGAATTATTATTTTTCGGCAACTACCCAAAAGCGAGTTAATATGAATTTATTACATTCTTTGAAACTAATTAGAATTTCTGAATACTTAGTTTTCACTATTTTTATAGTGAATTGTTCTATGAAACCAAAAGCAGACGATGGTTCTGCTGCCATTTTGTTCCTTCTTACAGGTGGAAATACAAATAATACGTCATGTAGTGTTCCGACAAACGCAGTAAGTACGACCGGATCTTATATTACGGTTGTGAATGCCTCTTCCGCATGTGCTTGGATTTACGTTAGCCTAAAATCTGATGGGGTACTTGTTGATTCATCTTCACAATGGGATGTAGCATTCAAAAGATATAATATTGCTTCTAATGGTGGAACAAGTGGTTCAGGGAATGGAGGAGTTTGTAATTCTGGATCAACAAATTTTGCAACAACCTTTAATGGCTCCGAATGTACAACTGTGGTCGACGTAAGGTTGTCTTCAGCTGGAGGTGGTCCTGTTTCTGCTTCATCCGAAAGTATCAACCCAGTGTTGGCTGCTCCACTAGATTTAAATCCTATGCCTGCGGGTTATGGCACTTGGTATACTTATGCAGATACAATTCTCACTGCTAAGACCAATGTTTATATTGTTACGGGGAGCGAAGGTTCTAAGTATGCATTACAAATGTTGGATTATTATAGTGCAGCAGGGACCTCTGGGTATCCCAAGTTTCGTTGGAAGAAGTTGTAAGATTATATTTTGGGCCAGTATTCGGAAATAGTAATGGATCTGATAATTTATAAACAAAAATCCAAAAGAAAATGGATGAGTAATTTGAGTTGGATTATTTTCTTTTTTATAATCATTCAGTTTAATTTATATTCTCAATCATTATCTCCCAAGGAAGAAAATACTAAGCAACCTAAACACGGCGAATCAGGGATCCAGCCTAATGAGGTGAATAGTGATAGATCAAATATGATCACTGTAACTGGTACCAGAAGAAAGAACTTATTAAAGGATTCAACGATCACAACAGAAGTGATTACAAGAAAAGATATTGATGCAATGGGAGCAAGAGACCTGTCGCAAACTTTGGGAAACGTTCCTGGGATTGAAGTGAGGCCAGCACAAACAGGCGAAAGAGGACAGACTGTTCGATTGCAAGGGCTTTCTGCTCAGAATGTTTTGATTTTGGTAGATGGGCAAAGAACCACTGGGAGGTTTAGCGGTTCCATTGATTTAACAAGGTTTAAAGCAGAAGATATTGAAAGAATTGAAATTGTGAAAGGGGCTTCGTCTGCCATTTATGGTTCTGATGCCATTGCTGGAGTGATTAATATCATCACCAAGGAGGCGCAAGATCCATTGTATGCTGAGTTTCGAACAATTGGTGGATCCGGAAGTGAAAAGTATTATGGCCCATATATGGAGTTTCGAAATTATGCATCCGTTGGTGCAAAAACAGAAAAACTTTCAACGCTGATTACGGTTGGTTGGCACAAAGGAGATGGATATGACCTGACTTCCGATGCAACACAAGGTCCGAGAAATGGTCGATATGCATCTCTTGCTCCTGGGTACAATCCTTATCCAGCAAGTACTTCTATAGTAAATTCATATTTATTAGCAACTAGAGCACCTAGTTATACGCCTCCTCTTGAATCAACTTCGGGGAGTGCATTCAATGATATGAATCTTTCAAATAAAACTGTCTACTACGCGACCAATAGCCTAACACTCACAAGTCAGTTTTATTATCGACATTTGGACCAATCGGCAGTAGATGCTTCTCCTCCACGAACTGTTTATGATCGTAGAAATAAAACCCATGACTTTATGGGTGCTTTTAATGCAGATTGGGTTGCAAACAACAAAATTAATATAAATTTTAATGCAAACTATTCACGATTTCAGGATCTATATACAACTGACCAAAGAAAAGCAGATGATCTGGATTCACAACAAAGAACAGACAATGCAGTTACCGAATTTCGATCAAGAGTGGACTATAAATTTTCTGAAAATCATGTTACTTCGGTAGGTGCTGAGAATTTACAAGATCAAATTTCATCGGCACGAATTGCTCCGGACTGTCGAAGGACATACCCTAATGTTTGTTATGAAGATTTTAATCCAGAGTTAACGAAAGGACAAACGATCAACGGAAATGCTTATCGTTTTCGAAATGCTTTTTATGTGCAAGATGAATGGAGGGTCTCGGATAAACCTAGAATTCAAATTGTTCCTGGAGTTCGTTATGATCATGATTCGATTTATGGTGGCGAATGGCTTCCTAAACTTGCTATTCGTTATGATTTAACGGACCAATTTCGTTTTAGAGCTGCTAACGGGCTTGGGTATAGAGCACCAAGTTTCCAAGATTTATATTTTAATTTTTTAAATCCTGGAGTAGGTTATCGAGTGGTTGGGAACTCCAATTTAAAACCAGAACTTTCGAGAAGTTATAATTTTGGTTGGGAGTGGGATATCACAAAAAGAATTTGGTATAGTTCAAATTTATTTCATAACAATGTTGACAATTTGATAGGATTTAGAACCAATCCGGTTAGAGATTCTTCCGGATTGATGGTTTACCAAACATCAAATTATCAAAAAGCAACAACACAAGGAATTGAATCTTCTATTAATATTAGAATTTCTGAAATTGTTTCTACTAGTGTTGGGTATACTTACACAAACACAAAAGATGAACTAACAAATCTTCCTCTGGAAGGAAGAGGCCCACACCGATGGAACTTCAGTCTTCGGTTAGATGAAAAATCAAGTGGATTGTCGTTGTCGGTATTTGCTGTTGTCTTCGGTAAACAACCGTACTATTGTGTAAAAAATCCATTTTGGTGTAATCCGGATTTTCCTCCAAACTTTGATGTGTTAGAGACTTTGCTAAGTAATCAGGCACAGACTAACATAACAAATTCGCTCAGTGCTCTTCCAGCAGGAGTTTCAGATTATTGTTCAGAACATAATATATCATATTGTACGACAAGTCCTACTTACGGATATCGCATGGTAAATCCTCATACGAATTTGAACTTACGTTTGTCGCAAAGATTTTTTGGACATTTTCAGTGGTTTGTGGGTGTGGATAACGCTTTGGATGTTTGGGATTTGCAATACAACCCACAAAGGCCACGTTTTTATTATTTTGGACTGGATGGCAAATTTGCATTTAGTGAAGTGAAAATGGCTCCTGTTGAACCTCAGGTAAATTAAAAAATTCTTTAAATCTTTTTCTGGTTTTTGGTAGAATTCAATATGCAAACAATTTATCTTGCAGGGCCAGAAGTTTTTTTACCAAATGCTTTAGAGGTTCTTGCCTCTGCAAAAAAACTTTGTGAATCATTCGGGTTTTATGCTCTCACTCCTTTCGATGGTGAAGTGACTGAACAAACCAAACTAACAAAAGCGAAACAAATTTTTAAAGAGAATGTTTCTCTCATACAAAGATCGGATTTAGTGATCGCAAATTGTAATCCATTCCGTGGAGCTTGTGTGGATGACGGAACTGCTTTTGAGATTGGATACGCCTATGGAAAAGGAAAACGAATTTTTGGATATTTAAATGATAATCGGAGTTTACCTGAAATTGTTTCATCAAAAATCCCAACGATAGCACATATCTCTGGTTATTCGATTGATCAAGATGGGTATTTAGTGAATGAAGACTTTGGAAATAGTATTAACTTGATGTTGGAATTTTCTATTTTGGATTCTGGCGGTAGTTTGGTACTTGGTAATTTAGAGAAGGTGTTGGAGCTGATCAAAGATTAGGATAGATTAAAACCCGTATTGCGTTTTCGATATGTTTCTAATCCCAAATTCCAGGTTGAAAAATCTCCCATTAGGATTACTTTCTTTTTCGCTCTTGTTACCGCTGTGTACAATATCCTGCGATTGAGAATGGGTACTTCTTTTAGGTTTTCGGATTGGTAAGATGAGATGGGAGGCAAATAGAGTAGGATGGTATTGTATTCGGATCCTTGGCTTTTGTGAATGGTAAGAAAAAAAGCAGGTTCATGTTCAGGCAAAGTGTCCAAAGCAAAAGAATACAATCGGTTCTCAATTGGAAAGACTGCTCTCAATTCGGAATCAATTTTTAAAACAAGACCAATGTCTCCATTAAACAGTTTTCGAATTTGATCATTTCTTTTGATGATGATTGGCATTCCTTCAAAGTAAAATGATTTTGCTAGATGACGGTATTCTATATTCTTTGTGTTCGAATGAGCAGATGTTAAATGTTTTTTTGCTAAATCAAGGATTCGATTTTGAATCGACTCAATTCCATAATAACCATTTCTCAAGATAGTTAAGCATCGATATTCTGATATCATTTCGTCTAAGGTATCTTTGTTTTCTGCTTTATTTAGGTCTTCTTTTTTCCAATTGAATGCAGTTGCCTTACTTGCTGTAGGTAAAAATAAATCTGTCCATAAAAAATGAATGAGGTCATTTTGTTTCCAATCTTTAAATGGAACGGCATCTTCTTGTTTCGGTTTTTCATTTTGTAACCAAATAAAGTCTTGGTTTTCTTTGTTCTCCGTTGGTTCGGAAATTTTTGGATTAGGAAAGTTTGGTTTAAAATTGGGGAGATCGAATGATTGTTTCACTAGCTCGGCAAATTGGCTAAATTCTGAAGATGCAGAAGACCTATGGTTTGTTTTTAATTCGGAAATGAATTTTCCTTGTTTTGTAAATTTCTGCAAAAGATCAGATAAAACTTCTCCTTGGCCTACCGATGGCAATTGGTTTTTGTCACCTAACAATATTATAGTTGCTTTTTCTCCTACTGATTCAAGGAATAAGTTCATTAATTCCATGTCTACCATAGAAGTTTCATCCATAATGATAAGATCATATGGTAGATATCTTTTTTCGCCATAGTAAGGTTTTGTCACACCGGGAAAAATTTTCAAAAGGTTGTGGATGGTTTGTCCGCGAAGTGAAGAAACGATTCCCGTTGAATTTGGAAAGTAATTTAAGTTTTTCTGAATAGATTCCGTGAGTCTTTGCGCTGCTCTTCCGGTTGGGGCTACAAGTGCAATTCGGTTTGAGATTGGAAGTTCGTTGAGCTCGTTTAATAGCTGCAAGATGAAAGAGACCACTGTAGTTTTTCCTGTTCCTGGCCCCCCTGCAATGATTCGAAAGGACGAAGTAACAGATTCGACTACCGCTTGTTTTTGCTCTTTCGCGAGTGGACTACAAAATTTTTTTTCTAAGTCGGCTATGATGAAATCAATCTCATCTTTTTTGTCGAGAATTGTATGATTATTTTCTGATCGAACAGAAACTAGGTTTTTGATATTTGTTTCGAATCTTTTTTTTTCTTTGTATGTTTTTTGAAAGTACAGTCTAGTTTCTTTTTCAGCGATTTCTAATTGAAAAGGGAATTTGTTTTCAAAATTTTCAATTGATTTATGATTCGTTACAGAAAGATAAAGGTCACCGTTTTGTGTTGCTTCAATTAAATTCGTTATTAACTCTTCGTGTTCATTTGATAAATGTGGAAAGTTATGGATGACTTCTTTTGCTATTTCTAAATATGAAGATTCAGTATGATTCATAAATAATACTTCTCTAAACTAACGGACGCTTCTTGGATATAAGATAAAATTTCTTTACGGATTCCACTAAATGTTTCAAGTGTCCATTGGTTTTTAGTTGATTTTAAGTCAGAATAGATACCTGCATTTTTTGCGATCCCCATACCACGTAAAAATAAATAATATACACCGCCGAAACGTTCCAAAGCAAGTTCATCTCCATAAAGGGAAGATAGGTAATCAAAAAGAATTAGTGCGTATACTGATTTTTGGATCATATAACCTTTTTCAATGACTGCTGTGGTGACTGCATTGGTATCATAAAGATCGTTTGGCAAAAGATTCGATTTGTAATCGGCAATGTAGTAATTACCGTTTTTGCAAAAAACTAAATCAATGGCACCTTTTAGATAGTTTTCAAATCCTGGCGTCAATGGAGCTCCGGATTTTTCTAACATTTTTTGTACATATAAATGAAATTTTAATTCGGAAGATTTTTCTTCAGGTTTTAACTCACTCAATACAAATGAAGTTCCATCTGCTAAAGTTATCTCTGCAGTCATTGCTTGTTTCAAAAGATCTAAAACGATGTTTTCTAAAGTTTCTTCGGATGTTTGTTGTATTTTAATTGGATATTGCCTTAAGGATTGAGAATACGCCCAAACCCATGAAGGATGTTTGGAAATTTCATTTGTTGGTAATTTGAAAATTGAAAAATCGCATAACTCAAGAATACGGTGTAAAAAATTGCCAATTTTTGAGCTAGATGGAAGTTTGGATTTTGTTTGGTAAAGTTCAGATTCAAGTGGTTCTTCAATTTCTTTTTGAGTTTCTTCGTTTGTTTTTACCACTTGTGTTTGTGAACTTTGTAAACTTGTATAACTATGTTGCAACAAAATCCTTCCAGCCTTTACTTCAATTGGAAGAATTGCTGGGTTTGTTTTTCTCTTTTGAATCGGTTTGGTTTGAATCTGTGAAATATTATTTTCAGTGGTTTCTATTTGAATTTGATTTCTAAAAAGAAAACTATTTTGAGACAAAGATTGGTTTAGAACTAAATCTTGGATTCTTTGTAATTCGGTTAATAGAATATTGCCATATCCAGATTTTTGAATGGAATCTTTGCCCCAGGATAACTTAGGTAAATACAATCTAAGGTTAGGCCTTGTTAAGGCAACATACAACAAACGTTTTTGTTCGTTTAGGAAATGTTTGAACTCATTTTGTTTTCCTTGTTTTGAATCCCAAAGACTAAGAATCCACTTTCTTTCTTTGGTTTCTGATCCATTAATGAGAGTGGGGTATTCATAGTCAGAAATACTTTGTGGCCTGGTTCCAAAATAACACAAAAAAACTACGGGCCATTCCAAACCTTTGGAGGCATGGATGGTTAAAATTTGAACTGCATCATCTTCTGTTTCTCGATCAAAAAGTGGTTCTTCTTCCGGTGAAGACTTTGTTTTTTTTAGTTTGCGCAGTTCTAAAAGTAATTCAGTAAGGTTTGCATTTGTTCGAATTTGAAATTCAAGTAATCTTTGGAAAATTTGTCTGTAGTTTGTTCTTTTTCGTTCCCATTCTAAATTTTTTAATTCATGATTCCAAAGAACTTTTGTTTCATCCAAAACAGAACGAAAAAAAGCTGCATAACGATTATCTCGAATGAGTTTTAACCATACATCCATCAGTGATTTTTCATAGGAGTCTATCGAGTGTTCATTGTATTTGGATAACTCTTCTGGTTTTACTCCGAAAAGATCGGAGAATAAAATTCGTTTATAAGAACGGGAACTATTTGATTCTGCTAAACATTCTAGTAAATTTTCAATTTGGTCTGCTTCTCTTGATTGGAAAATCCCTCTTTGTTTATAGATAGAGCAGGGGATACCGACTTTCGAAAGAGTTCTTTCGATCAATTCTGTTTCTTTTTTACTTCCGCACAACACTGCTATGTCTTTTAGTTTTACCGTTTGAAGAGAAGATGCTCCCATTTTTTTATAGGATAAAACTTGTTTGTTTTGTTGAAAGGATAGGATTTCGTTTTTAATTGACTCAGCCCAGGCACTCCTTGCCACACTAACGTTTTGAATATGATCCTGAAATTGGATCACATGAATTCCGTATTCATTTGGATCGTTATATTTGTATTTTATATTTTCAGGATCAGGATGGGCTACTGGATGGTAAAGATAATCTTCCTTTTGTGAGCCAGGTTCCTCAATTGGGAAAAAACTAGTTTCACCTAAATTCTTTTCCTTATTATAAAAAAGAAGATTTAGTCCTTCAATGATTTCCTTTGTAGACCTATAATTTGTTGTTAGGTTGCCTTTGGATTTGGAAAAGTCTGAAGCTGCTTCCAAATATATTCCAATATCAGCACCTCGAAACCCATAAATACTTTGTTTTGGATCCCCAATACAAAATAACATCCTTGTATTATCTTTGGGATCAACAAATAGAGTTCGGAAAATCTGGTATTGGTTTTTATCCGTATCTTGGAATTCATCTAGGATACAAATTTGGTATCTTTCTTTTAAAGATTGGATCAATGAAAAGTTTGGTGACGTGACAAGTGTTTCATGTACTTTCAAAATCATCTGATCATAGGTCAAAGAATCGCCAGTTTTTAATTCTGATTTTATATCTTCAACTAAACGGAGAGCAGTTTCTTGCAAAAACCACTCTCCATTCAAATCAATTTGATCGATCGGAAACGTTTCAATTAACAAAGAAATTAGAGTTTCTATTGATGTTTGTAAGTTTATTGCTTCGTTATTTAGATTTTTTGCGACTGTTTTGCCAGCTAATAATAAATAGGAGAACCCTTGGTAGTTGATCCCTTCGGAACTTCTTTTGAAACCATCGATTCTTTGTAGTTCTGTTTTGAGTAATTCAAAATCTTTTGTTTTGATAGAAGTAAGAAAGCTGGAAAGTGAAATCCAATTTTCAATCCATTTATCAATTGTACCTTTGTTCCCCTGAGATTGGATTTTTCCTCCAAGAGGGCTTTGTAATGCCTCTATGGTTTGTGTTAGATGTTTGATGATAGTTTCAATGTTTGGTGCACCTATAACCTTTTCTAAAGTTAAGGTTCTTGGGAAGTGGTAATTTTTTGTGTTAGATAGAATTTGTGAAACTGCAAAAGTAATATTTTTTTCCTTTTCTAAGATTTTGGAATCGATTAGTTCTTTTGCTAGTTCATCGAACTTTTTCCCTCCCCAATGGTTTCGTTTCAAAAGATAAAAACTTTTATTTATAATTTCATCTGTGCTTGTTAAACGAACATTTGGATTGTTTTGAGTTTCAATAGGGTATTCTTTTAGAACCATATTACAGAACCCATGGATAGTTGCGATTGTGACTTGGTCTAAGTCGCGTAAGTACCTATAAAAACCAGGTTTTGATCCGTTTTCTGAGAGGTCTAAAATCTTTGCTTTTAGGCGTGCTTTTAATTCTCCTGCAGCCTTTTCTGTAAAAGTGAGGATGAGAGTATTAAGAATTCTGTTTTCTGAAATTTGATTCTCAACGTCATATTTCATAATTTCACCTAACATTTCCATTATGAGGTGAGTTTTGCCCGTTCCAGCAGAGGCTTCTATAAATTTTGGTTTATGAAGTAGGGGATGATCCATCTAAAAAAATCCCTTTTTTAAAATTGGCAGAAAAATCTCGACTACAGACTGAATTGAAAATTGTTCCAGTAAAACCTTGGTGTAGGGAGAAAGTTTCATCATTCGATTTTCGAATTCTAATACCGTTTCTGAATCTTCTAATAAAAATTCATTCCAAAGTTGGTCTATCGTTGTTAAATTTGATTCTATTTCTTCTATGTTATGTTTTGCAAAAAATAAATTGAGACCAGCATTTGGTATGTACTTTGGTTTTTCTTCTGTAACCAGTTGGAATACGGAATTCAAATATGTTCTGCAATTTGTTTCCGAAAGTTGTGTCATATCAATCCAACTATCTTTTTTGAAATCTTTTGCATTGGCTGGAATGATGACCAATCGATTTCCTGTCACTCGAAACAAACAAGCGCTAATTAAAACATATGCCATCTTCCCTAGATAATCTTTTAAATGTTCATTTGGTAATTTTGGTTTGTCGTAGAGACTACCGTTATAAAACCAATAGTACACTCCTTCTTTTTCAATTAGATTTTCCCATTCACCAACAAGTGTAAAAGATTCGGTGATTGGATACGAATTTATTTTTTTACAATCCCTGAGGCCAGTATCTCCAATTGAAACTGCTTTTCTGTAGACCAAAGAATCTTCTGGTTGGAAAAGGGTTTCTTTGACAACAGAAAACCTTTCGGAAACCATTTCAAGTTCATCCAAAAGTTTTTCTGAAGAAACAATATAAAATGCACCATAAGGAAACTCTGCATTTTGTTCTGCTTTGAGAGTGAATTCTTGTAGATGTGTTTGGATTTTATTTCGGTCCCAAGTCCATTCCTTTTCAGTCACCAAAGATTCTGTAAACATTGGAATGAAAATAGACTTAATTGTAAAAATTTCTAACTGATTCAATCGGAATGGTTCTTCCGTAGAATCTTCTTCCTCTTCCCAAATCCTTCCCATGTTTTCTAACAAGGACCCTAAGATGGGATTTTTTAATCCATTCGTAAGTTGTAGTACGGAAAGTTCGTTTGATGGTTGTGAAGAGTTTGATTCTGAAATCAAATCTTCTGGATTGGTAAAATTAGGATTTGGTAATTCATCATCTGATTCTCGAAACCGATCTAAATTTCGAACATAGTCAAAAGAGGGAAAGGAATTTTCATCATAGAATCGGCTATACGATGTTAGAGGCAGTTCAATTGCTTTTTTGATGTTCATGGCAGTCATTACTTCAAATAAAGTAGAACATGGCTCAAATTCTTTATCTTCCAGTGTGTTTTTGCCAACATAAGAAAAAGTAATGTTTTCACCTGCAGATAATATGGATTCCCAGAAGAGTGATTCTTGGATTTCTCTCCGGTTCAAGTCCCAAGGTTTTGAATCATACCTTCTTAAATTAAATCTTGATCGATCAACGGAACCAGGAAATTTTCCTTCACCAAGACCCGCAATGTATACATGCAAAAAAGGAATGGGGCGCATTGGTTGTAAAAGGGAGACTGTAACACCTTCTGTTAAATAATTTCCTCTATGCATGGGAATGTCTGAAAAAATTTCTTCTGTCAGCAAAGAAATCATTTCTAAAAAATCTTTTGGACCCTTCCAATCTGATTCACACCAAGATTGAATGGATCGTAACCATTGGTTAAAATAAATGCGTTCCCTCTCCAATTCTCCTTCGAATGAGAATAATTTTTGGAATAAGTTTTCAAGGATTGTGAAACGTTCTGATTTCGGTGCAATTAAAACTTTTTCTTTTAGTTCTGTGCGAATTTCTTTGATTCGATTCCAAATTTCTACGAATTGAATGATTGTTTTGTCGGAAGATATCGATTTAGTTACAATTTGTGTTTCAGTCCATGCAGTTTCTTCATCAGCTATCATGGAGACTACAGCTCTTTTCAGACCAAAAGAAATTGTATAAGGATTGTATTCTTTTTCTTCTTCATAAATGGAACCTAATGAATCGATTAATTCCAAAACCTTCAAAGAAGACTCTTCATCGCTGAATTCGTTTGGCCCAGTGATGAGTTGGTTTTTGAATAAAGTAAAAATATCTTCTTTTTCAAAACGATCATTTTTGATACAGCGAAACAAAGTAGACAATGCCAAATAAAGTTCGGAGGTATCTTTTGCGACTAAATCAGTAATGGAATAAGGTATTTTAATTAGTTTTGGTAAATTTTCTTTTTTATCCGTAAGGTAAATCCCTCCATCAAACACCCATTCGACGGCAGATCTGTATTCGTTCATATTTGGAACTAAAATAGCAAAATCAAGTAAGTTGAGTTTGCCATTGCTTAAATTGATTTTATTTAATATGTCATGGACTATGGATTCTACTTCCCGGTATACGGAAGGTGCATTCCAAACTCTAACAGTTTGGTCTTCCAAATAATTTTCTTCTTTGAATGTTTCTTCTAATAAAATTGCTTTTAATTTTGATAACATCCCGCCACTAACAAATTTAGATTTCTGCTTTGCGTATTGGTCTTTTGAAAATTCTTTTGCTAAAAAAGATTGTGGTTTTGAATATTTGGATAAAAAGTTCTTAGTTTTTTCGGGATTTTTTCCAATGGTTTTGCCATTATGGAATTGATAGATATGAACATTTAATTGAGAATTTTGAGGTTCTGCAGCTTCTTTCAAAAAATCAATGTATGTTCCAGAGAGGTTTGATAAACAAAATAAGTGTAAGTCGCCATCGAGTGGCAAACTTTTCCCTTCTTCCAGATAGTGGAATAGGTTCTTGGGTTTTGTTTTGTCTTTATAAATCTCTGTATAAATATTTTTTTCTAACTCCCAATAGGGGTCTTTGTTAATTTCATTTGGTATGTTTTTTGTTTCTAACCCGAGCCAATCCTTAATCCAATTTTCTCGATTTAATTCATAGTCTTTGAAATACCTTGTCAAAACATCGGCCAGGTAGTACATTTTCGGAATTTCTTCTAAATAGGTTTGGATCTCTGGAAATTTTTTTAACAGTGTATCCTGTTTTTGATAGAGTAGCGCAAAACAATCTCGTTTGACCGCTTCATATTGGTATAAAAGAGAGTCTTCTTCGTATATTTGTATATTCTTAATATTGAATATAATTTTTAAAATTGCCTTTTCTAAAAATGTAAATTCTATGTTTAATGAAAGATGAGACGGATCAAATTTTGGTAAGTTTAATCGCAACCAAGGGATAAGGTTTTGATTTGGAACCACAACCAGTGGTCGTTTGAGAGGGTTTACTTTTTGGTCTTCTGTAATCCGTTTCCCAAGTTCAATGGTAATTTCTTCCAGATGAAGACCTGCGTAGTAATGTATCGGCAACGGGTTTCCCTTTTTTTGTAATTCAAACTGAGTCTAATCTTGCAACGATCAAAGTCCATTCTAATCTATTTGAGAAAGAGAAAAATAAATGGGTGGGCGCCATTTCCGGCTATCCGCTCCAATCTTTCGCTCTGCGAAAGGATTTCCGCTTCTATCCGGGGCGCGTAGGTTTTCGTTATCTGTTAGTTTGGGAAAAGAAAAAGATTCTTGTAAAAGAAAAGGGAGAGGAATTCCTCTCCCAGTTGCAACTGATATGTTTATCAGTAAGTTTTATTTTTATTCGCTTTCAAATCGAAGTGTGGATGCAGTGGATGTGCTGTGTTTGAAAGTTGTTGTATAGAGTGCCACAGGTTTTGGAACTGCATACATTGGGTCAATATTGTCGATCGCAAGTGCCAAGCGACTGCCTGCAGGGAAATCATGTGCCACTGCTTGAAGGTCGACATTTAGGTCTGTGTCTTTTCCTTTGACTCCAAATAAGGTAGCTGTTCCGTGTGTGATCAACTTTCCTGTTCCCCAAAAATCAACTTCATACAAATACACAACAACATGAGGGGCATTGTCAGAACTATTTATTTTGCCTTTATAGAATGTTCTACCTCTGAGTTTGAGAGGAGTTGTGATTTGGTCAGAAATATAAACCATTGCATTGGTTCGGTCAATCAAATTGACATTAGTTGTGACAGGTACAGAGACAGCGCCATCTAAGATTTCTGAGAGAAGGGGAACACCTGTTGTCGCACTTGTTCCACCAGAAAGGATAGTATCATTTCCATTCGTTGTGTTGGCAGTGGTTGTGATTTTGCCTGGCGTGAGGAGTCCCATCGGTCTTAAGTGATAAGTTCTTTCGACTTTATTTGGGTTAGGCCAGGAAGAGTAAGTGACTCTGGATGTAGAAAACCTTTTTTGAATGGAAACCTTTGGTTTCGTCATAATCCCATTTTGGATTCCTTTTAACCAATAATCAAACCAATCATATGCGTTTGTCCAAACATAGTTTTCAATTCCAAGAACCCCACCAATTTCTGCTGTGGCATGGATTCCGTTGTTCAAATCTAATTTTTTGGGAACTGTTAATTGTTCAAAGTAAGGAAGGATTTGATTTGGTTGGAATAGGTTGTCTTGTGAGTTATTTGAAATGTAGACAGGTTTTCCTGCTGCATTCAATGCCGCAACAGCACTGTTTGGTGACCTTTCACTTGCCCATGCTAATACAGTTGCCACATCTCTTGTGTCTAAAAGTTTCCCAAAATTTTCTGCAATAACGGGATCCATTCTTCCTGTAATATAACCTGCCGTGACTAAAAGTAGACCCCATACAAGTCTTGGAGTTTGATTTCCATACAATGAGTCCGGTAAACTTCCCCATCCACTCATGGCAACTGCAGTTTTAATTCTAGGTTCTTTGCTTAATCCAAGGAGTGAAATCCCTGCACCATAAGAAATTCCAGCAATACCAATGTTAGCCTGATTCACGGGAGCATTTGCCAAAAGGAAATCAATTCCTTTGGATAGGTCTTCCATATCTTTTGGACCTGCTACGTTGATCAGACCTCCAGAAGTTCCGAATCCTCTAGTATTGTAACTGAACACTACGTACCCTTTTTTTGCAAGTTTCGCAGCTGGCACAATGTATTCGTATTCGTTGAGAGCCCAACTATTAACAAAAATCACAGCAGGGAAGGGGCCTGTTCCTGATTTTGGAATGAATAGGTTTCCGGTAATTTTGACTCCATCGTTACTTAGAAACGAAATGTTGTCATTGAATGTAAAGCTTCCATCGTTTTCTTTTGCAAACGCAGACTGAATGTCTTTTGCATTCGCTGCATTGCTCAGTTGTAGAGCTTCTGGAGTTGCCGAAGTGCTGGAGTTTGTTCCATTTAACACTGCTAGTACGGCTGCGTTGTCTTTTGAGTTTCGGTTTCCGTTTTGTCCGCATGCCACCACGAGAAAGATCCCAAGTGGCAAAAGCAGACGAATGATTTTTTGCTTTTTCATAATTCGCCTCTGAATTGACTCAAATTTACCATGATTGCGTTCAAATGGCGTCCAAGATGGCGATTTTGGACGATTTTTTAGGTCTAATATCATGATTTTGTACCAATTCTAGGTACAAAAGGGATGCAAAAGGTTGACGTAAGCGTGCATTTCGTCCGAATTTTGCAGTATGTTTGAGTTTTTCGGTTCATGGCTTCAATTTGGGGCTTGGTACCATTTTATATTAGGAATCGGTATCTTGGTGAAAGAAAAGGGTTCCAAAGGTTTCCCTTTTGCTATGATTGCCGCCTTTTCAGGTGGGATTTTAATTATTTACGCCTATCGTCTGTATGTTGGTTATGAATTCGAAACTTCCCTTTTGAATCATGGTTATGTTCCCATCATTTTTTTGATCCCCGGAAGTATGCAGTACACTATCGAACAATTCCTAAGTTTAGAACCTGTTCCACTCGCTGGGTTGAAACGATTGTATCCAACTTTTTTTGTGGTTATTCTCCTTCTTCTTTGTCAATGGAAGGCTCCACATCTTCTTTCGCAATCCATGAACCAAAGTTTTGCGGGAGCTCACTTTTCAATACCAGAAATGATTTCTGCGATTGGATGTATCTACTGGGTTGGTACTTTTCTTTGGATGATTTATCAATATAGAATGATTCTTTATCGTAATCCTAATAAAGAAGCTAAGTTAGGGGTGCAGGTATTAGGAATGATTTTGAAAGGCAATATTACTTTTGCTAGTTTTATTTTCATTAGTACATTCTTTCGTTGGCATACAGGAATTTATTTTACAGCGGGACTGGCAACGCTTATGGCAGTAGTCGCTTTTATTGGAACAGAGATCAATCATCAGTTGTTTAAGGATCTATTACCAGAACTTCGTCAGTCTTATCGAACTTCTCGGATCCTAAATTTGGATTTGGAAAAACTCCAAAAAGATTTGGATTATTATTTGAAAGTGGAATGTATTTATCGGGAAGAAGATTTGAGTTTGGCTTCACTTGCAGAAAAGTTAGGGATCAAAGATTACCAACTCAGCGAATACATCAACGCTTATCTGGGGATTAATTTCAATCGTTTGATCAACGAATGTCGTATTTCTGAAGTTTGTCGTCTCCTGAAGGAAGAGCCAAAAGCCAACTTGTTATCTCTTGCTTACCAAGTTGGTTTTAATTCTAAAGCCAATTTCAATTTAGCTTTTAAAGCCTTCAAAAAAGTATCCCCAAGTGAATATGCAAAGTCGGTGGGGAAAGGGTAGTTGGTTTTAAGAATTCCCTAATTTACTTCTTTCCTTTTGGTTTTTTCTTTGATACCGTATAACCTAGAATATTTGCCATTTTCCAAATCATTTCTAAATGGTCTCCAGCAGAAGTGATACTCGATTCTGTTTTAGAATCTGGTAATACCGAATGTAAATGAAATTCATTGGTTCCAAATCGAACCACATCAGGAGTCATATGAATCCATGTATGCCAGCCGTATTCTCGTTCTTCGGGATAAAAAGTGAGAAGTATACCTGGTTCTTCCATTTTTGGCATTTCCGGTATTTTATCATTTAACTTCCGTCTGGCTGCCATATCCAACATAGTACGTGTTTCGGAATTTGGTTTGGATTCTTTCCAATGTTTTTGGATTAGGTCATCTCCCTTTTTTCCCAACCACCTCCAGAGTAGTGGCAATCGAAGTCCCAACGCTTCTTCATAAATACTAGAATCATAAGATTCATGGTTTGTCATAGCCAATCGTTTTGTGATGGTTTCTGAAATTGTATCAAATGAAGATTCTCCATCTAACAAAAAAAGTTTGGCGGCAAGTAAATCAGTCCATACATACCAATCGGGGTTTAGATTTTCAAGTAATGGTTTGATTTCACTTTGATCCATTGTCAGAACCTTTTTCCATTTTAATGATTCAGGTTCCATCACTCTCATAAACTGTAAGAGATAGGTTTTCCATGAAGGTGCAACATATGGAAGATGGAAAATCTCTAAGAAATATGGATACACTTCGCGACCTTGAAAAAATAACGTTTTGATGGCTTCCCATCTATCATATGAACCTGAATATTTGTATTCATCCAAGGAATATCGTAAGGACTCTACAAGCCAAGGTCCACCGATCCGAACTACATCTTCATGTTTGTATTTTGATTCTCTAATTTTCTCGAACACATGTTGTGTGCTGTATTTTTCGGGGTGTAGGATTGCTTCGGGTAACTTCGATTTATTTTTTGCAAGTGATGAAGCATATTTATCAGTTCCGTCAAATTCTGGTGCATCTTCTCCATAAACTGTGATCCAAGCGCGTCTTGCCTCCACTTCAATATAACTCCAAGAATAATCAACCATCGGATCCGGATCTGCATAAATATGATACCAAAGTTGTTCTTTAAACTTCTGAACCTTTTGTTTTCTGATCCAACGAATGATTCCATACACTCGCACTTGGTCCCCTTTATTTCCAAGGATTCGTTCTGCAAAAGTCAAATACTCCTGGTTTTCTGGCTCTAACAAAAGTAAGCCCGCCACATAACAGGCCTTAAGATCAATGGCAATTCCAGGTGAAGAAGAATCATCCATTTTTATATAATATTCGTGTAACTCCTCTTTTGCCTTTTCCGGTTCCATTTTTGCCCAGGCAAGTGCCGCTTCCGATGTATTGATGATTGAACTTAAATCTAAATAGGAACTTCGATCCCTTCCTTTTATTTTAGAGCTTTGTCTAACGTAGTTTGCAATTGTTTCTATGTGTTCGATTCTATTTAAGTGAGCACAGACAGAAAATGCATTCCCCACACTCATCCCGAAATATCCAAATTGGTCTTTATATTCAAATAATTTCTGAATGAGTTGCACGGAGACTTCATCTAAAGCAAGAATTCGTTCTTGTAGAGCCTCGTTTAAGTGGGTGTACACCTTGAACATATTGTTCAAGGTAGGTCCTTCTTTTTGAACCTTTTCTCGAATGTCTTTTATATTATCTAGGGTTTCAAATGTTCTCCACGCAGCGTCTGCCAAAATGGAACTTGCTTCAATATGATCACTTTTAATCAAAGCTTCTATAACATACTCCATTCTTGGATCATCTTGTTTGAGTTTATGAACTGCTTCTCTTAGTGATACCATCGAACGATCATCATCTAACATGCCGATGGTTTTTGTAATTCCGCAATAGGCTTTTTTATTATCTGCGTCATACTTCAATCCTTGTCGGAAGGCGGCATTGATGGCAACGGAGAGTCGTTTGTCTAATTTATCCAGATTGTAGGGCCAAGTATTGTATGCACTATCGTTACGTTCCCGAAAGTAATCATCGATCAGCTTTTTGAGGTTAATGTCTTTTTTTGATATTTCTTTAAGAATGAAATCATGTGTTGTCACATCATCAGGGAATTCTTCCATTAATTGGAATAAATCCACATTAGTTTTTAATCTGGAATCCAATTCTTTTTTAGGAATTGTTTTTAAATTGGAAATTCCTAAACTATCGTTATATAATTTTAGATTTTTAGGTTCGATTTGTTTTGGATCTGCATTGGAAAATGTTTGTGTTCGAATCTTTTCTACGTTTTCAGATTTGATTTTGAAAAGTGTTTTTGATTTACCATCTAAATAATCGAGTATGTGACGACTTAGAGTGACTATGATTTTCCCTTTGGATTTACTAGCAAGTTTGATGGTTTCTCTACATGCTTCATCGTTTTTTAAGTAAAAATGATGTAATATCCAATAAGCAGCTAAGTTCGGATATGTTTTGATCTCTGATTTTTCTTCTTCCCAAATAACATAAGAAGGGGCATCTGCTAATTTTTCAGTAAATGCATAAGCTGGATCTCCATAACTGTGTCCTAACAACCATGCCGATCTTTCAAACATATCTAAAGAATTTTGATAGATAGGTTTTTTTTCGTAAAGTAGGGTGGCTTTTTTTTCAAATGCCTTTATTACACTATCTTTGATTTGAGAGAGGAGGATTGGTTCTTTTGATTTGTTGTGGGAGCTTTCGTCATCGAACTCTTCTTCCTCCTCGTCTTCATAACCATCATTTGATTCATTATTCCAGTTATCTAAAATAAAGTGGGATATCGAATAATACGGAAGGTTTTCAAGTTCACCGATTTCATGGTTATAATGATTTACTTCAATAGATTCATTTTCGTTTGGCAATAGGTTGATCCAAGATGTGTCGCCACCTCCATCGGAAGCAAAAGCATATGAACCATTCAATAAAAACATCAGTCCACTGTAAGATCCAACCAACCATGAAAGTAATTCTTCTGGATCTTTAATTTTTACCAATCGTTCGATAGAAGAAATTGCATAATCAAAACCTCCATCTTCGTTTTCTTCCAATTCTTCTTCAGCAGAGTGATGGTCGATCATATTCCAAACATCTGCAATTTCGTACATAATGGATTTGTACCCTTTTTTTAGGTTTTCCCATTCTAAAATTTCTTTACCAGGTTTAAACCCATACATGGACTCGAATTCGTTTAGAAAATTTTGATCTAGTTTGGTTTTGGTTCTTTCAACTTCCTTTTGAAATCTATCTCTCAAAGATTGAAATACTAACATACGATCAATGATGATTTCTTTTAAGTTCCCATGGTAAAAATCTGTTTTTTGAAATTGGGGTGTAGTTGGTTGTTTCATAAAGCTAGTACCGGATTAAATGTCAAAAATGATTCTGAATAATGGTTCCCAAAAATTTTAAACCAGAATTCTCCTGAATTATCAATTTCAAATTGTAGTATGTTCATTTCAGGTGTTAGTTTATCGTAAAGTGGATGAGGAGTTAGAGTCAAAGTGTCTAAGTTAAAATTCAATAAATGTTTTTTGCCAGGTTTTTTATTTCTTTCCTTCAGAAGTAAGATGAGATTGGATTCATCTTCAATACATAAATCGATAAATTCCAGATAAGATCCAAAATAGGATTTCATTGTATCATCATACAAATCAAGTATACTTTTTAATTCGCCATCTGGATTGCGGACTTCTAATTTTGAATCTGAATATAAAAAAATCTTTTTGGAATCCACTTTCACTTTCATTGGTGCGGCACTTGTTGAAAATTCTGAAACCAACTTCCCATCCAAATCGAGGATATACGCAATCTCTGAATTGTTTTCCGTAACTAGGATTCTGTTTTTCCCTACTTGTTTTAGAAGACTGAGATTTAAAAAGTCCAAATTACAATTTAACGTTTCCCAAATGGTTCCATCCCAGCGATGAACCAGTCTTCTTCCACTCGTATTGGCAAAAATCACATACGTATACTTGCCAATATTTAAAATTTGGAATGGTGCCGTGTTTGCCAATTTTGGAGATGGAACGCTAAAAAACACATCATCCTTAAAGTATAAAATTGAGTTAGAAGAACTAAACAAGATCCACTCAAGATTGGAATCAAAAGGATTATCACTCGCTAAGTAATATCCAATAGGAAATTCAAAACGTGTAATTTGTTTCCCATCATTTCTATAAAGGATAGGACTTTGGTTCCAAGAACCAATCCAAAGATTGCCGAAACAATCTCGTTCAAAGAGTGTTCTTTCAAAGCCGGTTATGATTGATTCTTTTTTTATGTCGTTGGTTATAATAGTTTTAATTTCTAACATCTTAATTTTTTAAAAAACTTTGAATGCAAATTGAAAACTGTATTTGATTAGGCAATTTATTTTTTATTTTAGCATTTTTGAATATAAAAGCCATGAATATCACTACAAGGAAACACATTCGTCTAAAAATTCTTATCATTGAGAATGTACCTAAGCAATTTAATATGTATCAAAGAATTCTTTAATACATATTAAAAATTAATTATAAAATTTTATGGGAAAACTTTAAGTTACAGTTGTTATGGTGACAAAATAATTTGATGATTAAATAATCTTTGTCTTTAAAATTTTTTGAATAAAAAAAGTTTAATTGTATCTTCTGAATTTACGTAAAAAAGAAAAAAGAGGCTATCATTTCAAAAATTGTAAAGTCCAAAGAAAAATTAATAATTAAAGAAGGAAGGGGAAGTTGGACATTCGCAAAATTAAAGTTAATTGAACTTCGAAAGTAGGGTAGTCGGTTCATTTTAGGAATGGAAGGTTTGGTATATTACCATTTTTTTCTATAAACTCATTCGAAACTTCTATTTAAGTAGGAACCTAACAATTAGCGATTTCCCTGTATTGGGTTTTGAGGACAGAACGAGAAGGGAGGATGGATTGTGGTGGATTTTACTACCCACCCCGCCGAAGCAGGATCTGCCGATTGTGAGACCCTTTGACCTCGTAACGACTGTTCCGGTTGTAAAAACTAACCTTCCTTCTTTGGTGCTGTCAAAAAAATCCCTGTTTATGGAAGAGTTTTTTCTTTACAAAAGCCAATATTGAATAGAGGATTTGCCCTAGCTTAGCATGGCTAACTACGTATATAATTTTGGAGTACCTAATGATTAAATCTCGTTTCATAAAAGTAATAATGCTTCTATGTTTGGTTTCACTTTTTGCAGTGAATTGCAAAAAAAGCAAAACCGTCCTTTCGGACGCATTTCTAATTGAAAACCCAGGTGAAAAAAAACCTATTTTAACTCCGGAAGGAAAAGTGAAACGAGGTGAATACGTTACATTGTTAGAAGAAAAAGACTTCAATGGTGTAAAATTCAACTTAGTTGAGATCAAAGGTGTTAGCACCAAAGGTTGGTTAGAAGAAAAAAATCTTTACGAAGGTGAATTGAAATCCGCAACAGTAATTCGTGATGCTGATTTATATCTTCGTCCAAATGAAAAAAGTGAAAAATCTGGAAAAGTAAAAGCAGGTTTAGTTGTTTTTGTGATCGAAGAAGCTGATAACTTCACTTTAATCCAATTTCCTGGAAAAAAATCTTATATCCTTAAAACTGATTTAGGTGATGGCGAAACTGTTGTGAAAACAATTAGTATTGCAGGTTTAGGAGCAGCGACTGTTACTGCATCTTCGCAATACATTCAAACAGAAGGAAAAGAATTAGATTACGATCCGCGAAATGCATTTGATGGTAAATTCCAAACTGGTTGGTGTGAAGGGAAAACAGGTGATGATGGTGTTGGCGAATCACTTACAGTGTCTTTTCCTAATACAATAAAACTAACAGAAATTAGTTTGGTGAATGGACTTGCAAAAAGTGAAGAAAGTTACAAAAACAACAACCGTATCGCTTCGATCAAAGTAGAAGCATCTTATGGAAAAACTGAAACATTGGATTTTAATGACGATGTTTTTGATTTCCAACCAAAAACTGTAGATTTAGAAGGAAGTAGTTTTAAATTTGTAATTACTAAAATTCACAAAGGAAAAATTACAGACACTTGTCTAAGTGAAATCAAACTTACAGGTTCAGAAAAAACATATTCAAGTGAACCTGAAGAAAGTTACGAAGGCACTGACGCAAATTAAAGTTAAATTATGAACCGAGATACTATGAAATTTACTATCGCTCTTATGAGCTTCATAATGAGTGTTTCTCTTTTTGCAGACCCTGGTTTTCAGCCAGGTCCTGCGAAAGTTACAGCGGGCGCATTGAATGTCCGTAACATTGCTGCATCTGGTGGCGATGTGATTGCAACTTTGAAGAGAGGGGATCAGGTCGATGTGATCGATAGATCAACCAACCAAAGTGTAGAAGAAGATATCACCGATTATTGGTATAAAATCAATCTTGGTAAGAAAAAATCAGGTTGGGTTTTTGGTGGTTTTATAAGTTTTGAAATGAATCTCGAAGGCGGACTTCGTTGGAAAACTTTAAATCCAGGTGGTGGTCAAAAGTTTTCAGGTATCGTTGTCTCTAACACTGGTGAGATTGTTGCCGCAACAGAAAAAGGTAATATCCACATAAGTTCCGATAGAGGCAAAACTTGGAGAAAATTAGTTCCTCAAGCACTTGGAAACAATATTGGAGTCATCAACAAACTCATTCTCATCAATAGAGAAATTTGGGTAGCTGCGAGTGGTGACACAGGTGGCGGAATTTGGAAAACTGCCAATGTGGGTCGTTCATGGGCTCAGTTTAGTACTGCACAAGGCCTACGTTCTAACAATGTTTACGACTTAGCATTTGCAAAAGATGGAAGTGTCATCGTTGCAACCGATAAAGGAATTTCCCAAACCAAAGACGGTGGACAAACTTGGACCTATGACGTTAACGGTGAAGAATTAGATAAACAAATCCTTTCTGTGGCTGTTAGTGAAGATGGAAAAGTGTTCGCTGGAACTGCAGATGGTTTGTATGCATTTGTCGAAGGGAACACTGTGTTTGGTGGAAAAAAAGTATCTTGGAATCGAATTGGTAAAGGAGAACCCAATATGGGTGATTCTATCAATTCAATTGGTGTCACTTCTGATGGAAATCTTTTTGTGGGAACCAACCTTGGCGTTAGCAAAAGCAACACTAAAAACCTGTCGAAATGGATAGGTGTTGGTGGCAAATCTGTTGTGAAAGATATCTACATGGATGGAAACCGAGTGATTATTGGAACCGATAACGGTTTAAATATTTCTACTGACAATGGTATTTCATGGGTTACTTACAAAACAGACAATGGTCTTGCAAGTAACAAGATCAATGCGATTGCAGTAAACCCAATGGATAAAGTCATTTGGACCAGTTCTGGTGCAGATGGTTTGAGTTACCACGATTAGGGTTTTTTCGTTTCGTGAATTGGAATACCTTAGTACAGATTGTTCGAAGGTATTCCAATGTATTCCTAACATTTTTAAAAGATAAAAAAAACCAAATTCGTCGTTATCTGATTCGCGGATTTATTTTTTCTGTATTTTTTCTCTTCCTACTCACATGTTATCAAACTGCTGTATTTTTTTATCATAAAAAATCGATCACTCATGACTTAGAACAGCTACAAACTGCATTAACAAAAAACGGTAGTACTGCTATGGTACCTAAGCAGCTCGTATTGATTTTTGATCGAAATCAAAATGTCATAGGTAAATATAACTCGGGCGTTTCACTTACATTATCGGCAAAACAATGTAATGAAGCAAAAGTGTTTCAACAAACATTAATTGCCTCCGAAGACAGGGAATTTTTGACACATTCCGGATTCTCAATCAAGGGAGTGCTTAGAGCATTCATTCAGAATTTATTATCATTTAGGATTAGGCAAGGTGGAGGAACCATTTCTCAACAACTTGCTCGTAATTTATTTACTGATAAAACTCGTAATTCAATTAACAGAAAGATTTATGAAACAATAGTTGCCTTGTATTTAGAATCGATTCTTGGAAAATCCGAAATCATTTGTCTCTATATGAATAAGGCTTATTTCGGGCAAAATTCGTATGGTGTAGAAGAGGCAGCTAGATATTATTTCAATAAATCAGTGACTAAACTTACTTATGCAGAAGCAAGTTTACTTGTGGGTTTATTACCGGCACCTTCTCTATACAATCCCATTCGCAATCCAGAAGTTGCATTTAAAAAACAAAAAGCTGTAATGATGGCTCTGGTTGATATTGAAGTCCTCACCGAAAAAAAAGCTCAGAAGAATCTAAATGAATTCAGAGTTTTCTATCAAATCAAAGAGAACGATGAAGACAATCCCCACGGTACCATTGCAAAAAATGGAACAAATCGTTTGTTCCAAGTAAATGATGCACCTGAAATTAATGAATATGTATTAAAGCATTTGAATGAGACAATAGAAGGGTTTCATGAATCAGAAGCAAATATAAAAGTATATACAACAATCGATATTCTAAAACAAAAAACATCTACAAACGTTTTAAATGCAGATATAGAATCCTTAAGATGGAACTTTCGTAACCAAGCGACATTCAGTTATAATGAAAGTAAAAATTATGCCTCAGGTATCAATGGGGTGATATTTTCAATCCATCCTTTCACTGGTGATGTGTTGGCAGTTTCCGGTGGAATCAAAAACGGAGATTATTATCGCAATATGATACGCACTTTTTATATGAGACGCCAAGTTGGCTCTGCTTTAAAAGGATTTTTGTATTGTGCTGCTCTAGAGGAAGGCACTATCGAACCCAACACAATTCTAAAGGATGAGCCAATCAATATATCGGGATATAAACCTAAAAATTGGTATGGAAAGTATCTTGGCGATATTACCATTGAACAAGCATTACAACAATCCGTAAATACAGTCGCAGTTACGGTTTTAAAAGATTTAGGAATTTCTAATTACGTTGATTATCTGGCGAATGGTTTAAATTTATCTTACTCTGAAAAAGATAGATTTCCAAAAGATTTAACATTGGCTTTAGGATCCGCTGATTTTTCGCCTCTAGAAGTCGCCATTCTCTATTCTGAAATTGTGAACGGTGGTGAAATTATCGAAGAAACCATCATTAGAAAAATTGTCCTCAATGAGGATGTGATTTTTGAGTCTAACTCTAGTTCAAGCAGTCATAAAAAACTATTTAATTCTAAAAATACATCTACCATCATTCATTTTTTAAAATCAGTGTTTGCTAGTGGTGGTACTGCCTCTTGGATTGGGAAAAAACAAAAACAAAATTCGAAGTTTTTGAATTTTGACATCGCTGGGAAATCAGGAACCGTTGAAAATGATAATGCAAATTTTAAAAAACTAAAAGGAGCTCGAGATATTTGGTTTGTGGGAATCACTCCAGAGGAAATAACGGTTGTTTGGTTTGGGCATGAAAAAGGAGTCCCTATCCCGGGCTCAGGCTCTTCAATGGCAGCATCTACTTGGGCACAATATGCGCAAAATGCAATTCATCCAAATGATAAAAATCGAAAATTTAATTTAGATTTTGTACCGCAACCTGAAGATATGGAAGTTCCAACAAACTCTTCATGGGATCTACCGTCTGCGGAAGGAGAGAAGGAACCTGCGGATGAAACGGTTCCTTACGACAAGGATCGAGAAGATTCGATTCCGAATGAAGAGAAATTTTATACAACACCTACAGAGAAACCTAAAGGTTAAAGTTAAATCATATCATTCAATTTTTGGATTTCTATTTGGATGCTATCCCATAGATA
Organism: Leptospira harrisiae; assembly: GCF_002811945.1. Lineage (NCBI taxonomy): Bacteria > Pseudomonadati > Spirochaetota > Leptospiria > Leptospirales > Leptospiraceae > Leptospira > Leptospira harrisiae. Next base: position 77,900 of record NZ_NPDX01000008.1, read on the forward strand.
TGCGGTCTTATTGGGAAAAATATAGTTTTTAAGGAAAGTTTTTCAATTTTGAGATTTGAAAAACCAGCATCGATTAATGTATTATACGTATCTCTATTTAAATTGCACCCTTCAAAAAACCAATGCCAAGGATAATGCAATTTGTCTTGTATCCATTTAAGAAGTGTTCCCTTATTTGCCTCTACATGTTCCAGGAAAATAAATTTACCACCAGGTTTTAAAACTCGTTTAATTTCATTTAAAACAAGAATTGGATCTTCAACTGTACAAAGTACTAAACTACAAACTATAGTATCAATGGTAGAATTTGCAAATGGTAATTTGTCAGCATATAAATTCAAAATCTCCAAGTTGACCTTGTACTTTTGTGCAGATTTTTGAAGTAAATGATGCATTCCTAAGTTTGGTTCAATTGCAAGTAAAGTCGTATTCTGCTTATAATATCTCATATTAGAACCCACACCAGGTCCTAACTCTACAATTGTATTAGGCAGATTTGCATAAATATTATATTTTATATTTCGATATTTATAGTGCATATATCTTTGTAGATAGTGGAAAAAATAAGCATTCACTAAGCTCAATTTTGAAATTTTTTGAGTACACATGATGATGAATCTCCTTCTGAATAGAATTATAGGTTATTTATGATTTTCTGAATTCCAATTTCCCGGAATCATCCAGTATGCTTCAGAGTAGGCAACACATTTAAAATCACTCAAACGATAAATAGCAGTACCTGCAATTCTTTGTCTTCGGTTCCTTCCGATTTCCCAAGCTTGAATGGCATAAGTGTCGTTTACTGAAATATTTTCATTGATTCTTGCTCTAAGTTTTACTAGCACAATCATAATAGGATCAACAAAAGAAACTGCAAATCCACCTGGACAATCTAATGCTGCCCAAACAATTTCATTAAGAATCTTATCATTCGTATCTCCCAATTTTTTCCAAGGGTTCCAAATTGCTCCATGAAGATATGCGAATCCAGTTTGATCTGAAATTTTTGCAGGGAAAATTCGCATTCCGTCTTCATGTTCGCGTTCAGGACCACAAACAAAACAAGTGGAGAATGGATGTTTTTGAAATCCTAAATATTCATGAATTGGTTTCCTAATCTCCTCAATAGATTTATTATCAAATTTTGGAAAAGGAAGATAAAAATCGTTATCTTCCTGTCCTTCAGCAATGATGACATTATTATCTATATCTAATAATTTTATTTTGTTTATACTTGGATCTTTTACGAAATATAATGGCTGGTTTAATGGTGCGGGTGATTTAATTTTTATAACGGAAGCATTGTTTTGGATCTGGTTTGCTGTAATCCCGGCGATATAACCTCCGTTTCCACTCATCGGAGGACCACAATATTTTTCATTGATTTGAATACTTTGATTGTTAAGACTGGAAGGAGTATCTTTCATAAATATTTGTTTAAAGTATAAATTGTAAAGGTCAAGGCATTTGATCTAAGGCAAGATTCGGCTAGTTCATAATTGCTTTGGGTACAAAGTATTTTTTTTGGAGTTATAATGAATGAGTGCACAACCTGAAAAAATTATGCATTTATTGTCTGGAATTTCTGATAGGATATTTGTAAATCTAACTTCTAGTTATAAAAAGGAAGGATATACCGATATAACACCTTCCCAAGGTGCAGTGTTGTGCGCTTTACATAATAAAGTCCCTCAAACAATGACTTCAATTTCGCAGCAAGTATATAGAGATCCTTCTACCGTTACGCAGATAGTTAAAAAGTTAGAAGTAAATGGCTACTTAGAACGTAGAAAAAATATAAATGATTCTCGAAAAACTGAAATCATTCTTACCGAAAAGGGAAAGATTGCTCGGCTCGCAATCGTTCGTTCATCAAGGAAAATGTTTACCAAAATTTATAAATATACTTCTTTTGAAGAACGCAGATTACTGATTTCTCTTTTAGAAAAGGTGAATGCAGGAAGCTGAGAGTATATATTAGATCTAAAGTGTTACCTATGTGCCTTCTATACAACCAAGTATCGCTTGTTATGTGACATAAGATCAATTATGGGAAGTCCCTCAATGCATCACGTATAAATCTACTTAAAAGTTCAAGCATCCTTTCTAGCGAATGAACTGTGGTAAACGGAGGTTTAATAAGTGACAATGTTTGCTTTGTTTCTCGAATCGATAGATTTGTTAATAAACATTTTCTCTGATCTGCCCACTAATTTTGCATTTTCACCTTTCCCGCCACCACAGTCAGCTGGTAAAAAATTTAGCTGTGAAGCATACGGAATATAAACTGGCGGTTGAAAGTCTTTTTCATCGAGGTATTCTCTCGCTTCCGCAAAGATAGAAAATTCACCTGTGCTTTCTTGAGTTAGATTCTGGAAACAAATGCATACCCGTTGCCCTTCATTTATATCTATTTCCAACAGAGCCGGCTCCATTGAGGTGTAGGTATCAATCACTCGATTTTTTGCGTAATTATGAATTCTGACTGCAAAGTATGATAAACGGAAAACATGTTTTCCGGGAGTCATATAGAACTGTGACTTCCCGTCTACTTTTCCTATTCCAATGATCCCAAGAGAGAATCCATAATCCTGAAGATTCTCCTTGAAGTCTTTACCATCGATACTAAGAATTAGAAAATTAGAAATTCTTAATTCTCCTAATTTCGAAGTGTCGATTGGCTGCGGATCGGATGGATGGTTTGGGTAGACATAATACTTTGTACAATGATTTGTTAGTAATAATATGAGTATGAGTTGTAGAACTTTTTTAAACGATAACGAGTTGCTTAAAATGCGCATAGGATTAAATCACAATATTTCTATAAATAGTCAAAGAGAATATTGTTGAAAACTTGAATCAAATTTATTTTTCTAAGGCAATCTCCCATGCAACTAGAATTCCCAATCTAGTTTTAGCTTCGAGAAGTAAGATTATAAATTATAGCTGCGACGGACAGTAATTCCGATCAAAATAGATAAACAACTAACTTCACTTGGTTAAGGAAAAAATGGATGGATGATTGTTTATTTGGGCGCCTCGAATCCGTTAGTTGATTGGCATTTAATTCTAGAACGACCACGCTATTCGCTCCAATCTTTCCGATCGGTTTGTTGGCCAAAATAATTCAGTTCATGGAAAGGATTTCCGCTACTATCGCTGGCGCAGGGATTGGTAAGAATCAAGATTTATCTTGACAGAATTAGTTTTTTTACTCAAAATTTGTTTATGCACTCTGGTTTGATAAATCGCATTACTATAAATCCCGATATCTGTCACGGAAAACCTAGTATTAGAAACCAGAGGTATACAGTTGAGTTGGTTTTAGATCTATTATCTTCCGGAATGACTCAGGCTGAAATTATCGATGACTACCCAAATATCGAAAGAGAGGACATTCTTGCCTGTTTAGAATTTGCATCTCAACTTATAAAAGTGAAGTCAATCTATAAAGCCTCTGCATGAAGTTTTTCATAGATGCTCAACTACCAAGATCTCTAGTTGAACTTTTTAAAAAGAAAAAAATTGAGGCCCTCCATGTTGAGGATCTTCCTAATGGAAACAAGACTAGCGATTCCGAAATTGTTAAATATTGTGACTCAAATCAATATATTCTCGTTACGAAAGATTTTGATTTTTTAGATTCATTTCTATTAAGAAAAAATCCCGCGAGATTACTAATTATCACTACCGGTAACATCAAAAATAGAGAACTACTAATGTTATTTGATCAATTCCTTTCAATCATCGTTGAAGAGTTTAATCACGAAAATTGGATAGAAATTTCAAATGAAGGTTTGATCATACACTCAGATAAGTAATCTAACATAGGCTTAAATGATTAGAGTTTTCACAAGACGAGTTCACTATCCCCCACTCCTGCCAGCGGAACTTCCTGTTCCGACTGGCGAGCTTAGGCCATCCTTGGCCACGCCACCGTGACGACCTCTTCACTTGGTTAAGAAAAGAATGGATGAATGTTTCTTTGGGCGCCTCGAATCCGTTAGTTGATTGGCATTTGATTCTGTAACGACCGCGCTATTCGCTCCAATCTTTCCGATCTGTTAGTTGACTAAAATAATTCAGTTTACGGAAAGGATTTCCGCTTCTATCGCTGGCGCAGGGGGTTGGTTGGAGGATTCTTAACAGTTATTTGCAGATAGAACGCTTTAAAAACTAAACATAAAAAGTATTGACAATATAGCCGATTATTGGCTACACTAAGTCAGTGAAGTTTCTTGTCAGATTTA
>NZ_NPDX01000009.1:0-7251 GCF_002811945.1 Leptospira harrisiae
CCAGATGGCACAAACTACGTAATCACGGTATCAAGTAAACCCTCAACCCAGACATGCACAATCAGCAATGGATTTGGTCGTGTGAGTGGTGGTGATGTAACAAACATTATAGTGAATTGCATTACGAATTAAATTATGTCGCATTCGTAAAAGTTGATATTCTTTTACTAAAATCTAGTAGACGGTTAGGGGGTAGAAGTTAGGTTAAAGCACAATTCTGACAGAACGGTTGTTAGGAAGCGAAGTTACATGACAAAGACCCAAAAACGCCAGTTAAAAAACACAAAACAAGCCCTTGTTAAAGGACTAAAGTCTGCAATTTTATCAATCATCATATTTGAAATCACCTTTGGTTCCTTTGTATTGGGCCTAATTGGGCAAGAGAACAGATTCCGAGATTTATGGCGGAAGGGAACTGATGGCCAGATGGATCGCCAGTTTGAACAAGCGAACCATGCCACTTCCGAAGAAGAGTTTAATAAGTTAGTGGGTCGTGGTCTTGGGGTTGTGCGTGGGGATTGGGAAGCACGTGCAGAAGTAGAATTAGAAAAGGAACTGCGAGCGTTTGCAGATCCGGAAGAGAAAAAAAGAGAACGTGAAAAGTTAGAAATAGAGAAGGGACTCGCCAAAGAGGATTGGGAAGAGGAAGTCCAACGTGAGATAGACGAAAGACGGGGATTTTGGAAGGTATATTTACAAAGTCCGCAATTGGATCATGTATGGGATTTGGTGGATCGAGCAGGTTTAGTTCTAGGTATGGCCCAAGCAGATGCAGCTTCTAAAGCTGGTGCAACTGCGGTTGATAAGGTAAGGCTTTGGGATGAGACAATGAATTTAGTCTCCACAAATATCCAAACCAATTGGGAACAATCTCTGGAGCAGGCATTCCTTCAGGTACAAGATGGCGTTACTTTTTCCTCCGAAGTAGAACGGTTAGCATATGAAAGCCAATTAGCAAAACTAAAAGAACAATATAGAGCAGATTACGAATACGAAGAGTCTTCTTTACTTTCTTCAAAGAGAATGTATTTTGTTTCGCAACAGAATCAAAATGAAGACATGTCCAATCGATTGGCGCAGGAAACAAACCCTTCTGAGTTAGCAAAACTTCTTGTAGAGAGAACCAAACAGCAGATAGCTCAAAACGGTGGAGTTTTTGTTTATGGTGAGAACAAACTTCCTAACCAAGTTGCATTGAATTTCCAAAGCGGAGATGATGCTTACCAAGAAAAAGTATTAAAAGCATTAGAAGAAGGCCAAGGGCTTTGGCAAAAAGCAATTGATGAGATGATTCTTGGTAAACTTCGTTATGACCGAGATGTAGAAATGCAATGGCGATCTGGGGAAGGAGATTGGACCAATGCCTATGGCCAACTTGTTAAAGCAAGAGAAGAGTGGGTAGCAACAGTCCAAAAACAAATCCAAGATGGTTTGCAACAGTGGGATGCAAGCGAAGCCGCAATGGTACAAAACAAGGCAAAGGCGATTGAGGAATTGGATCGTACACTTGCTACGAATAAAACTAGTTGGGATGCACATGTCAGAGGGATTACCGATGTAATCACTGTTGGTGCAGATACTTTATCTACAATTGCCTCTAATTTGGATTGGTTTGAGGATGCACTTGCGCGTGCAGAGGCACCTGGCAGTGGTTATAACTCAGGTGTGATCGCGGAATATCGCCAACAAAGAGATTATTGGGGTGGCTTACAAACTAGATATAGAAACCTAGTGGCTGCTACACAAAATCAGATCCATGACCAAGACATCCGTGGAACGGGTGTAGGTCAGGGACTCCTTGTCAATGCTGGTGGAAGTGATCCTTATATACTCAGTGTACAAGAATTTGAACTCAAACTAGCTCGCGAAGAGTTGAAGTTATTAGAAGCAAAACGGGATCGTGCTAAAGCAGTATATGATTATGCGGTTGGAAATGTTGGTCAAAAAACAGCAGCTCAGATTGCAGCAGAGTTAGACACAATTAGACAAAACTTCAAAGCAAAAGAAACAGCATATTTGGCTCTTCTTTCTGAATTGAATGGTAGCGGAAGCAGTGTATTTGGAACACCAGGTATGGATCCAAATTCAAGTGTGGAAGTGGGATCAACAACAACCAATCCAGACACCATTTTAAATCAACTTGCAGAACAAAATAAAATTTTAGAAGAGAAAAGAAAAGCATTGGAGCTTGCAAGAGCCAGCATGGGTGATGCTTCCGTAGCGTATGAAGCTGCTTTAAAGATCCAGGTGCTAATTCGTAACCCAGGGATGCTTGGTCAAATTGGAGATTTAACTTCTGATTCTAGTGCCATCCAAGGAAATTCTGGACTTAGGGGAGAAATTGTACAAGCCCAAGAGGAACTCGACCGCCAAAGAGAAGTTCTGCGCCAACAAGAAAAGAAGATGTATGAGCTCCAATATGAGAGAGAAAATGCATTTCGTTCCCAATCGTTTTATGCCGAGATCAACCAAAGAGTTTTAGAATTTGAAAAACTAAAAGAAAACCGGGCAATACTTGTTGAGGTTCTTGATGGAGAAGGAACCTTAGAAGAAAAAATTGATTCATTGTTAGCTGGTGATAAGTTAGTCCAGTTATATGGAAACCAAGTTTCTGTTCAGGTAAAACAAAGTTTAGAGACATGGAAAGCCAGTTTGACAGGCCTTGATTCCTCGGTTGTGACTGCTATAACGTCCCATGACAATAGTATTACTAATTTACTTACAAAAATCAACTTACTTGATGTCACACAGCTAGAAACTGCTTCGAATCAAATTCCTGCTTATGTAAACCAATATGAGACCATTGTATCAAGACTTTATGCAGATTCTCGTTTAGATGCTTCTTATTTGAATGCAGAATCGATTATTCCTGCTTATGAATATTTACAAAGTTTAGGCGCTTCTTCTGGAGATGCTCTGTCAATTGGTAAAGAAGGGATTGCGGAACTAAAAACAGCAATAACGAATTACCAGTCTTATGTGGCTGCTAATGCAGGCAACCAAGGAAGCCTTGCTTATGCGGCAAAAATTGTGGAACTCGAACAAGCAATTGGAACCGCTGTAACAAAAATTGACCAATATAATCAATACATCGCAGAAGTTAATAAAACAGTTCAGTATTTGAATGTGAATGTAATGGATGCTCTGTCAAAAACGGATGCTGTTGTCGATGCAACTTTAACCGGTACAGAAAGAACTAATACCAAAAATGCTTTTACCACTCTTCGTGGTGATGAGTCGAACATGTCCAGAAATATGATCCTATCTTTGAATGATGTGGGAACATTATTTTCTGATTCCATTCAAGCAATGGGACATTATGGACAAATGAATCTTGTTTTCCGCAATGCACTTGAAGACAGAAATACAAAAACAAAACAAGTTTCAGATGGTCTTGTATCATTCTTTGATGGATTTGAGTTAGAATATAGAAGCAAAGAAGCAGAGTTAACATTTTTACTCGATGAAAATGGCAACGAAGCCAAGTTAGCTGCGATCCAAAAAGAAGCAGAAAAGAAAAAGAAAATAGCTGGTGCAGAAGTTAATGCCAGAGCTATGGAAATGTTCCTAGATTATGTGGGTAATTTAGGCGAACGAGAAAGAAACGTTGAGTCTATTTACCTTCGTATGTTGAAAGACTCCGAGGTCATTAACCAAGATACAAAAACAGATACAAATTCGATCGTAGAACGAAGAGCAATGGCAACACTTCTTGATTTTTTCAGAAGCAGTCGTGGGGCATTTGCCAATTACATTGCGGGTCCAAATTACAATGACTTTATTGAAGATATGCAACACCAAAAGGATTATGCAGATGCTCTCTTATCCTTTTATGAAAGTGGCAAAGAATACAGTGTTAGTGAAAGAGAAGAAATTCGATGGAATGGATCTGCGAACGAAAAGAAATTCTTAAAAGAAAGTTTTTCTTATGGAGAATCCTTTTTCTTCCAAGCTGCTACAGGACAGGTGTCTCGTGAAATTGCCGTATCCCAAAAAGTGGATGATTTTGCAGCCCGAGTTCGATCTGGAGAAGTTCTAAGTGTTCTGAAAGAAGAATACTTCAAAAGACAAGAAAACAAAGCCACAGGTATACTCAAAGAATTACATGATGCTGTATCTGGACTTGATGACATTACTGCATCCCGATTACTCAGTGACTCTTTCCGAATCGGAACATCGACAGACAGAGACTCAAGTGAAGAAACTCGTCGTGCTAATTTGTTATCTGGGCATTTAACAAACAATCCAGGTACACCTCGTGCGCAGCTTAGCTCCTTACTTGATGTTGGAAAACTAATCGAGATCTTCGGAGAAAAAGAAGGACTTGCAATCTACTCAGAGATTACCAATAAAATTCTAAACATAGACAATAGTGCCACTGCGATCATTGAGCAGTCACAACTTTTAAATCCAAAACATGTTGCGGTGGAAACGGAATACCCAAGTTATTTAAGTTTCTTTGATGATACAAAAAAATCAGGATACACATCAGAAGTTCAAAAACTAAATCAGTATCTCACATTAAAAGATTTTGAAGATACATCCCAACCTATCTTTGATTCAAATTCTCAGTTAACTGGATATAAGAAACCATTTGCTGGATTGGATTATTCAGAACTAGAAGCAGTAAAAACATCCCTTGATGGAATGATTGCCAATTGGGGTACGATCAAGTCAGAGTTGGAATCGACACATGCTGACTACATTCAAGTTTTAACAACTTGGAGAGCAACAACTCCTGGCACTGAGGAATTTGCAGAACTAGCAGAAGAAGTTTCTGAAAAGTTGAAAGATTTTTCTGCAAAACAAATGCAAGCCACAGACTATATGCGTGAGCTCACTCTTCAATTGGAAGAGGCAACAGAGAAATCCCAAAGTTTACTCACAGAATATAAATCCTCAATTGGAATCGCCGACAAAACTTTTTTGACAATCACGAGTTTGGGTAAGATCAATTCCACCTTACCGGGGTTTAGTGATTATTTTAATTCAGCGGAAGGTAGACCCAAATTCCATTGGACTTTTACAGATGGGGAACTAGGACTCAGTTATAATATCCAAGAAAAATTAGCCGACATGGAAGCAGAAGCACTTGCCCAAAAAACCTCTGTGACTACACGTTCGGAACAACTCTCTGCATTGAACGCCTTTTCTGAAACGATGTATAAAGGAATCAGTTTTTCCGACCAATACTTAGCACTTTATGCAAGAAGAAAAGAATCGGAAGAAAATGGGGAAGAGTATTTAGACAATTTGGATGAAAGGATTGTGGTGTATGCATCTGCTGCAAACCAGAATACAATCAGCCAAGAAAACTTGATTAGTTATACAAAAGGGATTCGTGAATTTTTAACTGCCAAAGCAGCTCGTGGGGAAGAAGTAAATGCTTCTCTTTGGGAATCACTTGCCAATGCAGAAGTATTTACGAAAGAAATGGCAGGACTGAAATACTACCAAAGTTTATCAACAGCTGACAAAGCAGATACAGCGAAACTCAAAACCGACTACGAAGAGTCCAAATCAACGAGAGAAACAGCAGAAGAAGCAGCCAAACTATTTGCAGAACTTCGATCTATGATTGATGGATTGGAAACACAAGGATTGCCACTGGATCAGTCTATGGATCAAATTGGTGTATCCCTTACTAAATTTGAAACATTAAAAACGAAATTAGACCAATCAGGATACAGTTTAGATTCCTCTATCATCTCAGGAATGGACAACTTGAAAGCCTTTGCTTGGGAAAACCAAAAAGTCATTTTGGCCAAGGCATATCTAGGAACCATTGCAAACAATGGAACAATAGATAAATTTTTATCCGATGTGAAGAGTGGAAAATTTGTTCTACCGGGACCGAGTGGCAAACTTGAAAGAACAGCAAATTTTTTAGGAGCCGCATTAACAGAAACACAAATCACAGAAATCGAAGAACTCATCACACCATACGATCTACAAGCAAGATTATTAAGAACATCTAACTTAGCACAAGTAGACAGCCTATTACTCACATACGACGAAGACTTAAGAGACGCAGGAAAAGAACTGGCTTTACGCCAATCTCTCAGCCGCATCCAAACATCTTTGGCACAAGGAACCATCCCGAATCTCACACAGTACCCAGCAGAATTAAAAAACTATATCCTAACTGCAACATTTGAAGATTACGCAACTCGTAATGTAGATATGGGTGTACAAACATTAGCAAATGAGTTCGCAAGTTTGATGCGACTCAGTGATTCTGATAGAGATACCGTCATGACATATGCGGGAGAAAGAGGATCTAAAAATCCATCGACTTACCTTCCCGACTCTCTCAAAGAATATCATTTATTAAATACATACTACCAAAACTGGACAGATGATTTGTCCCCAGAAGATACAACAAGTCTTGCCAATTGGTTGAATACCAATGGTTATGAGTCAAATCTTATGGGTGCTCTCACCAAAGCAGCCAGAATGGATTATCTCCTTAGATCCTACTCCGGTGAAAACATTGAAGAATATATAACTTCTGCAGGTAACAAACTCGGAAGTCCTGTCACAGAAGAAGAAAAACAATCCATTTTACTTAGCCAAGCCGGGCTTTATGACCCAACACATGCCAATGGAATTGATCCATTTTTTACCATCCAACAAGGAGTGTTTCTAAATTCTTATTCTTACAAAACCGGATTTTCGGAACTGGCTCTTTCTTTAAAAGAAGAGAATGTAAAACTTGCAGTTGCTAGTATTGGATACAAAGCAGAAGAAGATAAGAAAAAATTAGCTTGGGACATTTCCAACAAAGTAGTCAAAGTAGAATCTTACTTGAGTTATACGCAAATTACCCAAGCGGGACAGGCAACACCAACAGAAAGTGTACAAGTTACCAACCGCCTGAGAGAGTTAGAATTCCAAGCAGAACACCGTTTAGGAAATTTTTTATCTATCATAGAAGAGTATAACAGTTATTCCTATGATACAACCAAAGAAGACCAAAACCCATCTCTCAAAGTATTATTAAAAGAAATCAAAAATTCCGGTTACAGCGTTCGTGATGCTGTTTATTCCAAAAACGCGAATCTGGAATATGAGTTCCTTGGTGGATTTGATAACGCAAGGAAAGTTGTAGATAATTATGTAAAAAACAACCTTCCAGGTCGATCTGCCAATGAAGATCCTTATGCATTGGTAAACCAATCCAAAGGAAGTGTAAGTTCCAATGCATCAAGCATTGTCACAGCAGGGGAAGAAATTGGTGTTATCTTCAAC
>NZ_NPDX01000009.1:7490-9478 GCF_002811945.1 Leptospira harrisiae
GTCAAAACCGCCTATGACTTGTTAGAACAATCCTCTAAAGAGATGAGTTTACTCTCTTCTGTTTATGATTATGTAACCATTAAAGATTATTCTACACATGATGGCATTTCTGGGGAGAGCCAAACAGAGCTCACATCTCCTGTTGATTTGGTACGCAAACGTTACCAAGATGCTGAAAAAGCTGTCACAGACAAACTTGCAGAGATCACTCTATTGCAAAAACGCGCTGACGATCGAATGAAGTTGAGTGAGTTGCAAGCTGATACTGCAGTTGCGGCAAACAAAGCCGAAGCTGAAGAGTGGGCAGAACGTGCTATGCGTTTTAGCATTGCAGAAACAATTGTTAAAGACAAAATGCAATCCCTCCAAAGGGAAATCAACGACGCAAGGAATGCACTTGATGCCACTATGGAAGGACTGCTTGGTCCAAATTTCAACCCTGCCGTCAATGATGGTCGTTTGGATTTTAACAGTTATGATTACAAAAAACAAGAAACACAACTAAGAGAATTCTATAAAATTGCTGATGGGATGGTTTCCGGTAAAATTGGTGCTTGGGATTTTATCCATGGCTCTCGAGGAAATGTTAGCCCAACTACCTATTCTGGAGGGCTCGCCTACGTACATCCAACCATCAATATCAATGGGTACATGCATAGTTATAATGGGGGAGTCGGCGGAGGTATAACAGCTGCCGCCCAACAAGGATTTGATGGCGTTTGGGTGCTGAACGCCGGGGCTCCTTGGGAGAGTGCGTATCTCCGAATGACTTCTAATACTTACGGCGAATATGAAGCAAAAATGAACTATAGTCTTGGCAATGTAATGGCTGGGGCTATGCTTGTCTTCGCCTTCTTGTCTTTAGGAAATCCGATGACAGGGATGGAAGCAATCAATCGTAACAAAGCTTGGATTGATAGTAAGATTGCCATTGACAATACAGTGAATACGGCTAGGGCCCAAGCTGCGACATTAAAGAGCCTGCAAGAAGAACTCAACCGGTACACAGACATTTCCACTGGCGAACAACTCATTAGCATGCTAAAGGGTGAAAATGGTTATGTTGATACCAAATTAGAAGATAGTGATGTTGCATTCCTAACAGGTGCGAGTGGTCAGTTGAAAAATGGAACCATTAACTGGACTGGTGGAAAGGAACCATTGTCCGTTGATCGCCTTGTGGGCAAAAACGGAGATCCCATCATCCAAAAAAGAGCCGTCAAAGATTCTTATGGTTTATTTATAAGAGACGGAGTTGCTGTCGCCGGTTCTCCTTCTACAAACTCTAATGTTGGTTACGCGAATGATGGTCGTTTGGTCAACATTATGACCTCAGCTGATGAGTTTATTGGATCTCTTGCTTCTATTTCCAAAACACAATATACAATCGAAAAAGAAGAGTATTATGCTGTCCAGGAAGCCGCCATTGTCCGTGGTGTCAAAGCAGACAAACGAGAAATTTTAGATGATCGTGATCGTTTTTACTCTGGCCTCCTCACAAAAGTGACCGGTGGCACAGGGAAAAACATAGAATACGATATGTATAAGACGCTCGTGGAGGACTACTACGGACAAGGAAACGTAGCAGACCAACTCTATGCATTGAACGAAAGCCAACAACGTGAATACCAAATCAAAGTTTGGGACAATAAAGAAAAAGATTTCCAATCCAAAAAAACAGAATGGATCGAAAACGTTAACTATTTGATGGAGACTGGTTCTGCACGTTTTAACGATATGTTGACATCGTTTAACCAGTCTTGGGACCAGTGGAGACGTGACTTCAAAGAAGAAACCGAAAAAGGCAAAGCCGAACATATGGCTCGCATTGAAGAGGCTTTGAAGAAAAAAACAGATTGGGAAGTGAGTCTCCTTAACCAAGCAAGAAAAGGCGACCAGTTTGAAATCGATCAAGTGTATGCTGAGATCCAAAAAACCATCGCTAATATGGGAAGTGCTCCGAACGCAGTCCTTCTCCAAAACAATGC
>NZ_NPDX01000010.1 GCF_002811945.1 Leptospira harrisiae
GTTTATATTTATGTGCACCTCAGGCACTCGAAAAAGATCTTATCCGAAAATATGAACAGTCAAGTATTAAATATAAATATATTATTTCTAAATTACTTCCATCTCTCAAAGAAAACTTGCAGAGGTATATAAATTCTTTAGAAAAAAGCGATCCTGATTTTGATTATGTTCCTATTATAAATTGTTTAATCGATAGCAACTTCCAACAAAACAATCCTCTTGAAGTTTTTTCCAAAGTTAATGAACATAACCTAGATATGATTGATTTGATCATGATGGAGGAATATGAAAGATTACTTTTGGCAGATAGCTCTAAGCAATTGATTAACAATTTAACCATTAATGAAACCATTTTACAAGTTCTAAACAATTTTGATAACGCATCTAGGAATTTAAGAGGCGCGCGAAGAGCAGGTAAAGAGAATTACAAAATCAACGATGAGTATGATGTCCAAGACCTTCTTTATGTAATGTTGAAGCCTATTTTTCCTAATTTAGAAACAGAAGATCCAGTTCCGAAGATTGGTGGAAGGGGAAGTCGAATTGATTTAGTTTTGAAGGAGCATGGAATTTTGATAGAAACAAAAATGATCAAGAATTCAGATCAAAATGAAACTAAATTTGTCAAAGAATTGAAAGAGGATTTCGAATCGTATCATGCCTACCCTGGTATTAAAAATCTATTTGTTTTTGTCTATGATCCGTATAGAAAAACTAAAGATAAAAACAATTTTACTTCGCTAGCAGGGAGTCGCAAGAAGAACGACAAAGAATTTAATGTTGAAATTGTTGTTACTTAGGATAAATTGCCCCTTATACAAAGGCAGCACTGATCTCGCCCGAACACTTTGCGATCGGGACTCGCTATGTTCGCTTCGATGGCCCTCGTTAAAACTGCTTCACAGATTTTACTCGGGCTTAATCTATTTGTTCTACAAGATCACTTTTTACAAAGGCTGAATAGAAATAGATAGTTGGCTTTCCATAAAGCTTATATAAAACCAAAAACTCATCCATAAACAATCGCCTTTGTCCTAGCTCTATCTTAGAAATATGACTTCGACTACGCTTTAGCTTCTTAGCAACTTCAGCTTGAGTAAGACCAGCGTCCTTTCTTGCAGTTTTCAAAGCTCTATAAAAGAATTCTTTCTCTTTCTTAGATACTTTCCACTGCGGAAGGACACTTGCAAACATTGTGACCTCGGAATTTGCTACCTTTTGGGCATTCGAGGGCCTCAGAATTGGTCTTTTTCTGCTTTTCGTATAAGGAGATGCCATAGAAACTAATTCTGCGCTCATAAAGTGCTAAATACATTAATACGATATAAACGTATTAATGTCAATAATATTTTATAAAAGTATTTTGAATGACAGTTAAAAAAGTAGAGAATTTACTTGGTAAAAAGGTGCAAGCCCTGATTGAAGCGAAAGGGGACAGTCAAAAAGAAGCGGCTGCCAAACTAAAACTTACACCTACCGGGATGAATGGAATTGTTCAAGGACGAGTCGAATCTGCTTCGCATTCTTTTTTAACGCTTCTTAAGCAAGAGTATAAACCAGATTTTAACTGGCTCTTGAATGATTCGATTCCAGTTCTTCCAATCAAATATCTTTCACCGGAAGAGGAAGATAAATTGGTTTCAAAAGCTGATCAAGATAAAGTATTACTAAGTCAAATTAAGACCACGAAAGGTCTTAGAGAAATTATTCAAAACCTTTTAAAATTTTCTAATCAGCAAAGAAAAGCTATAGGGGAAATGATTGCTGAGTTTTCTAAAGATAAGGATTAGTAAACTTAATCAATCTTTTGTAATTTGATAAAATTTCTTTATCACTATAATTATGCCTTTACCTCCAGAAATTATATTTCGATTTGAACGAAACCTTGAGCGAAGCGAAGAACTGATCAAAGTTTATATTCAAAGTGTTTCCGGCAAGGGAAGAAAATCAGTAAAACAAACCGATGTTTTACGAGCCGCAGTAGTGTTTTTACACGCAAGTCTTGAAGATCTTCTAAGAAGCGTTCTTAAATATACTTACCCGATCAATGCATCAAAAGATTTTATCAATGAAATACCTCTTACAGGTATTCAGAAGGGAGGTCGGCCTGAAAAATTCTTTTTAGGCGCCCTTTTAGATTTCAGAGGAAAGTTAGTCGATGATGTAGTAAAGCAAAGTATTACTGAGTATTTAGAAGTGATTAGTTTCAATGATACAACGGAAATTGTAAGCCGCCTTGAAAAAGCCAAAATCAAATATTTAGATGATACACTCAATTTACTTCCTAAAATTGATTCCATGATCAAAAGAAGACACGCGATCGTACATCAAGCTGATGAAAATGTTGATACGGGTCACGGAAAACACCATGCAAACCGAATAAATAAATGGATAGTATCGGACTGGATAGAAAATATCAGGAAGTTTGGTGAAGAAATAATTAGATTAGCGAGTTCAATTTAAATTCCCTAACCGGCTACGCCTTCCGTGGCTTCGCTCGGTTAGACATCGGGGGCGCGGCACAGCAGATAACTACGGGGAAACGCTGCGCTTCGGCACACGGCCTCGCTTGGTCTCCGACACATTTCCCTTCTGTCACTCGTTTGCATCCGCAAACTCCGTGCCAGTCCCTAACGTCCCGTTCCGGGACTCAGGGTCGGGAAACGTCGTCTCCCCTAGTTCGTTATACGAAATGGCGAAATTTTGAAGAATTAAGAGAAAATCGTTATTGACCAAGAATATATCACGATATATACCTTTTAAAGAAGGTCTACATCTATGCAAACTGCCAAAATATTTCTAAACGGAAGAAGCCAAGCTGTTCGACTACCAAAAGAATTTCAATTTAAAGGTGAAGAAGTCTTTATACAGAAAGTTGGTGATGCTGTAATTTTAGTTCCGAAAAATAAAGCTTGGAATGCTTTTCTTGATGGTCTCAATGGATTTACAGATGATTTTCTTA
Source organism: Leptospira harrisiae (assembly GCF_002811945.1). NCBI lineage: Bacteria > Pseudomonadati > Spirochaetota > Leptospiria > Leptospirales > Leptospiraceae > Leptospira > Leptospira harrisiae. The sequence continues at coordinate 2,963 of NZ_NPDX01000010.1, forward strand.
AAGAAGGAAGGACTGAATTACCTGAACCAGAAAGAGACAATTTTTAATGTTTCTTTTAGATACAAATATCTGTATTTTTCTTATCAAAAAGAAGAATCAAGCCCTACTTAACAAGATAAAGAATAACTATAACAAAGGAATTTTCATTTCTTCTTTAACTCTAGCTGAGCTTGAATTTGGCGTAGAAAATAGTGAACAAAAGGAAAAAAATCGACTCTCTTTAATCGAATTTCTTTCTATCTTTGAAATATTGCCTTTCGAACAGAAAGATACACAAGCTTTTGGATTAATTAAAGCTGATTTAAAAAAATCAGGAAATCTGATTGGCTCTGTTGATGCTTTACTCGCCGCTCAAGCTATTTCAAGAAATTTAACTTTTATTACTAATAATACAAAGGAATTCAAGAGAGTTAAAAATCTGAAAATTGAAGATTGGTCTTTATAATAATTGCCACTTCGCATAACTACGGGGAAACGCTGCGCTTCGGGATTCGCTTTCGCTCACCCTTGCTTGGTCTTCGACACATTTCTTTCGCGTCACTGCGCTTGCTTAGCAATCTCGTGCCGCTTCAGAAACGTCGTCTCCCCTAGTTCGTTAGTTGCAATGTGCAGATTTTTGTTCTCGCCAGGTTTGTTTTTTCTCGCTTTTTTTCTATTAAGCAAAGATCTATACAAAAGAATAATCTGGTCGGTCTAGCTTGTTTAAGATTTCTTTTAGATGAATTACTTTGGTCTGTCTGTTTAAGATAGCTGGTGGTTCTTCCAGTTCTTTCTTATCAAAAATCGTTTCTCGACGCGCTCACTGCAACTAACAACGGGGAAACGCTGCGCTTCGGCACTCACGGCCTTGCTTGGGCTGCGCCACATTCCCTTTCTGTCACTCGTTTGCATCCGCAAACTACGTGCCAGTCCCTAACGTCCCGTCTCCGGGACTCAGGGTCAGGGAACGTCGTCTCCCCTAGTTCGTTATGCGCCATCTTAAAAAATCTATTGGAGAAAAAATGGAAAAATCTTTAGTTATTGAATTACAACAAGATCTTTACGACTCAAGTTCCAAAGTTACAGATCTTCTTCGAAAAGCCTACATTATTTCTAGAAAACTAAAAGTGACAACATTAGAAAATTGGATAAAAAAGGAACTAAATGGATATTCAGGTCAGAAAGAAATTCCTGAATACCGAAGAGTATATGGCCAAGTTGTTGCTTGGAATCCTCATCATGGTTGGCAGCCGGTTATCTTTAACCAAAAAACAATGCAAGATGAGGTATCAACTAGAGAAATTGTACAATCTGTTCCAGAACTTGAAGATCTAATACAAAATGGTCAAAATGGTTTAGCTATACCACTTCCTGACGAATTTTCAAAATTAATGAATTATCAAACAAAGGTAAGAATTAATTTAGTCACTACCCAATTGACTGGCATTATTGAAACAATTAAAAACATTCTTCTTGAATGGTCATTAAAATTGGAAGAAGATGGAATAATAGGAGCAAATATGAGTTTTAGCAAAGATGAAATAAATAAAGCACAAAATATTAATTATACAGTAAACAACATTTTCAAAAATATAAATGGCAGTCAGATTGTAAATGATTCAGAGAACACTAGCATTACTAATTCAGAATTTTCATTAGATATATTAAAAGAAATAATAGCGGTATTAAAAGACAATATTCATAATAAAGACATAAACCAGAAAGATAGAGCGAAATTAAATACTGAAATAGCAAAAATAGATAATGAAAGTCAAAAAGAAAAACCTAAAATTTCTATTTTAATGGAAAGCGCAAAAACTATTCGAAATATTTTAGAAGGAATGACAGGAAGTATCATAGCCTCTGGAATAATCTCTAAATATCAAAATTTTTTTCAGTTTTAAAGACGGCGCATAACAGCGGGGAAACGCTGCGCTGCGGCACTCACGGCCTTGCTTGGGCTACGCCACATTCCCTTTCTGTCACTCGTTTGCATCCGCAAACTCCGTGCCAGTCCCTAACGTCCCGTCGGGACTCAGGGTCAGGGAACGTCGTCTCCCCTAGTTCGTTAGTTGCAATGTGCAGATTTTCGTTCTCGCCAGGTTTGTTTTTTCTCGCTTTTTTTCTATTAAGCAAAGATCTAAACAAAATTAAACTATGGTGGGTCGCGTTTGTTTAAGATTTCTTTAGGATGAATTACTTTGATCTGTCTGTTTAAGATAGCTGGTGGTTCTTCCAGTTCTTTCTTATCAAAAATCGTTTCTCGACGCGCTCACTGCAACTAACAACGGGGAAACGCTGCGCTGCGGCACTTACGGCCTTGCTTGGGCTACGCCACATTCCCTTTCTGTCACTCGCTCGCATACGCAAGCTACGTGCCAGTCCCTAACGTCCCATCCGGGACTCAGGGTCAGGGAACGTCGTCTCCCCTAGTTCGTTATACGAAATGTGCGCAAATATACATTGTTACAAATAAAATTAGTAAAGATACTCTTGACAAAAAAGAGAAAATGTAATACAGTTGTATCACGAGACAGCCATGATAAGCCTACGATTACCAGAAGAACTAGAAAAAAAGCTTTCTGAAGTTGCTAAAATTGAAAACAAAAGTAAATCAGAAGTAATTAAAGAATCTTTAGTTTACTATATTGATAATTTTGCAAAACAACCTTCTGCCTATGAACTAGGTGA
>NZ_NPDX01000011.1 GCF_002811945.1 Leptospira harrisiae
CGACATGGCATTTTGGAGAACGTAATTGGTGATATTGTAGATGATGTGAAAACATCACTGGGTTATGTTTCCAGTGATTTAGTAGAACAAGTTGATGGTAAATTTAGAGTTAGAACTTGTTTCGTCGCAGGAACCAAAGTTCATACCAAAGACGGACTCAAGAACATCGAAGATATTAAGGCTGGGGATGTGGTAGCATCGGCAAACCAATACACAGGGAAAGTTTCTTACAAAAAAGTAAAACAAACTTTTGTAAAACAAACTCCGAGAATCTACACACTGACTTACAATAATGGTACCACTGTAGAGACCACAGGAGATCACCCATTCTACATTCAAGGTAAAGGATGGACGAGTGCTGCAGAACTTGCAACTGGTGATGTCTCGCTTATCCTTAACGGACTCAGAGAATCTAAGGATACTGTTAAATCTGCAAACGAACTGAGAGACATTCAGTTTTTAGCATCATTAACAATCATATCCATTGGAATAAAAGAGAAGGAAACGACTGTTTATAATTTCGAAGTTGAAGATGATCATACTTACTTTGTAACAGAAGCAGGGATCTGGGTGCATAATGCTCCAACAGAGGGCTATACGGCTCCCTGGACACCTGCTGATGATTCATGTAAGGCTGATGCCAACGGATGTAGAAATACGATATTAGGACTTCCTGAGAATCGAGAGGCTCATGCGAAGGGATTCAAAGAAGGTTTAAAAAATATCGCTGAATCAGCATTAGATTCATTTCTATTGGTTGGAGATGCCGTTGCCTGCGGAATGAGTGGAACCAAGACATCATGTGAAAATACAGAAAAAAATATTGCAACAGCTGTAGATAAAGCGAAAGCAATATATGATGATCCAGTTAAATTCCTTGCGGATACTGTATCCGGTGTTGTAGAAAAAGGAAGGGATATCGGTGGTAAAAATGGAAAAGAAAAGGCAGCTCAAACTACCACAGAGATAGTCGCACCGATCGTGGCTGGTCAGGCACTAAAATCTATTCCAATTGGGAAGATACCTGACGTGCCGGGAGGACATAAAGTTGACTTAATGGGTGGAAATAAAGGTACTCCTGGATACAAGAATTACGATCTTCAAGCAACCAACGGTATAGCTGACGATGTGGCTAATTTTGGTAAACACTTTGGTCCAAATAGTGTCGGTGAATTAGTAGTAAATAATCCGCAGACCTCATTTTTGGCGCAAGTAACGCCGGCAATAAGGCCAGGGGGAACCATTACTTTAAGAGGTCAATTTGCCAATAGTAACTTCTCTACAATTTGGGATGCTCCAAATGTGCCTGGTTATAAAACCATTAGTCGCAAGACAGGACTATCTCCAAAAGGATATACAAAATCGACTGGTTCGCCGATTATTGGTACGATGAATGAGATCATTTTGGAGAAAGAATGAGTATGAAAGAATTCACGTTGTTTGAAGGGATTTCAAATGTAAATGCTGGTGAATCGAATTTTGGAGATTTTTTATTTTATAATAATAAACTAATTATACCATTCTTTAATATTTTTATCATTCCAGATAAAGATCATAATTTGAGAAATTATAATTCTAAATTTATAGAATTCTCTTATTTAATTTTTGAAAACGTTACGGCAATAGTTTGGGAATATGAATTAAGTCGATTTTTACATGAAGAAAACCGGGAATGTTATGGTGGCATTTATTATTTGGATAATTTGTATTATGAATTTTGGTTAAATTATAGTAAAGGGTATTTACTTCTTGAAGAAGGTACACGTATATCAGATAAACCTTGGAGTGACGAGACTAATCAGCATATTAATTTTTATAAATCAAGTCATACGAACCCAAGACTAAAGAATTTTCTTGAGCCTCGTCAAAACTAAAATAGCGAACAAAATGTTCGTTAAGTTAGACGCTGGATGCAAACAGGAACGGTTTTGAAGATAAAAAAACAAACGGAAGTCATTGATTTCTAGTGATTAACAAAGACTTTGTTCCCAAAATGAGTGTTCCGTTGATCGCTAGGATATAAGGAATCCTTCTCTTCTATGAAAGCGACTATTGAATCAAAGATTGCAAACAATCATTACAAATCTAAGTATAAAAGAGAATACCTCTCTTAAGCACTTTTTTTCCAGGAGTAGATGTGGTAGAGACCGCCTAACACGGGAGTGGATTCCAAGTGGCAGTTTCCATCTCTCGGTTTGTGGAGGATTGGTGAGGGAGTAAATGAGGGCGGTTCATTGTGATACAGATAGCTTAAGATAAGAGGGCAATAAACGCAATGCGTATAGCCGCGACATTTTCTCCGCTTTTATAAGTAGTTTGTATAAATATCTTTTAATTTAATTAGTTTCATTGCTGATAAACCGATTTGTCTCTTCCGCTTTAACCTTCTCAAAACAATACCATATAATATAAGTTAAATCTACATCTTTGATTCTTACCAAGTGAAGTGTCCCCCACGGAAGCGTGGCCAGGGATGGCCTAAGCTCGCCAGTCGGACCCGGACGGGACGCTGGCAGGAGTGGGGGATAGTGAACTCGTTCTATCTAAATCGGATGAAACAGGAGAAGTCTCTTACCGCAAGGTAGTGAACACTTTTATCCGCCAAACAGATGCTATTTACACTGTTTCCTTCACCGATGGAACTGTACTCGAAACCACTTGGAATCACCCGTTCCGTGTGAAAAAACAAGGTCATGTCTTAGAGAAGTTCTCTATAGAAAACACAACCTGGGTGCAGGCAAAAGACTTACATCCTGGGGATGTGGCTCTTGGTGCGGATGGAAAGGAACTGGTTATAACTGATATCATCATTGATGAGAGGGTTGAAACAGTTTATAACTTTGAGGTGGAAGAGTATCATACCTACTTCGTAGGGGAAGTTGGGGTTTGGGTACATAATGAGTGCGAATTGTATACAAATGAAGTTAAGATAGGTGGCATATCTAGCGGGAAACATCATGCTTTCATTATTGCGACCCCTGATGATCAAAAAGCCTTTCAAGAATATATAGAAAAAAATAAAGATTCAGGAAAGGTTTTTCAAAAAGTTGATGAAAACGGGAATCCTATGGTGGACAAAAATGGCGAACCGGTGTATAGTATCATCCTTCGTGCGGGTCCCGATGGAGCACCTCCTGATTTTGGAAGACTAAGTAATCTTATTAACATTGAAAAAGACTATGTTAGAATGAACATGGGGGATTTTTCGTCACGGAGTATTATTAATGCACCAAATGGTAATGACTCAGATTTTATTAGAAGCCTTTTAAAATCAGATTCAAACTATACACAAAATTATCATAGAGGGGTTACTCCAGAGTATGAACCTTTCCCTGATACAGATGAATTCGAGAATAATTCTAATTCATATGTAAATGGGCTGTTGCAATCAGTGGGAGTAATCTCAGGGCAACCTAACGTAACTGTTCCTGGATGGAATAAGCCTGTTGAAAGGAATTTATTTGTGGTTCCAAATAGTCGCCCGATAAGCACAAATAGAAGAGGTGGTGTATGTGGCCAAAACATGAGCTGTAATTCAAGTCCACCTCCTACATCTGGCTGTGGGATCAACATGAGTTGTAGACAGTGACGTAATCAAAAAGGGATTAGTTATGCCTGATAGAAAAAATATAAAAATTTGGGCGTTTACCGCTTTTGTTACCTTCTGCTCGGTTAGCCTTTCACTAATATTGTGTCGCATAATCTTTTATAGCAATGGTTTCCAGGGTATTTATTTCAGACATTCAACAGAGCTTGGCCATGTTTTAATGGTTATCTATATTTCGATAAATATACTTCCGGTATTCTTGATTTATTCAAATAAATTCAGACATTTATTCTCTATTAAATGGTATATTGGCATACAAGGCATTTGGAATCTGAATCCTTATACTTTATTTTTGGTATTTGCTTGTGGATTTTATCGTAATTGTTTGTGAGCCTGAGCCTCGCCAAAACTATAATAGCGAACAAGATGTTCGTTAAGTTAGACGCTGGATGCAAACGGAACCGATTTTGAAGGCAAAAAACAAACGGAAGTCATTGATTTCTAGTAATTCACAAAGACTTTGTTCCAAAAATGAGTATTCCGTTGGTAGCTAGGACATAAGGAATCCTTCTCTTCTATGGAAGAGATTACTTAGACAAAGCTTGCAAACAATGGTTATAAACCGAAGTATAAAAGAGAGTGATCTCTCTTAAGCGGTTTTCTTCCAAGAGTAGGTGTGGTAGAGACCGCCTAATACGGGAGTGGATTCCAAGTGGCAGTTTCCATCTCGCGGTTTGTGGAGGATTGGTGAGGGGATGGGTGTTACCAGGGGGTTGTTGGGCGGCGGTTAATTGCAATACAGATAGCCACTCGTCTGCGGGTGTTAAACGAAATTCGTATAGTCGACATTCCCTCCATTTTTACATTTAGTTTCTAACATTTCTTTTTAATACGTTGTATTACGGATATATCTTTTTTCTATCTTTACCTTTTGAAATTTAATTCCACATAATATAAGTTATATCCTTTCAATAGGTATCTCAAAGTGAAGTGTCCCCCACGGTGGCGTGGCCAAGGATGGCCTAAGCTCGCCAGTCGGAACAGGATGTTCCGCTGGCAGGAGTGGGGGATAGTGAACTCGTTAAGAAGGAGGGAAATACAGAGGAGAAGAGAGACCATCCTTTTGGGAATCGGAAGGGTAGGAAGGGAATGTTAGAAGTTTTTGTATAAGTTAAATGAACTTTTCAACCCTAGTCTCTAGTATTACCGAAAGTTTTT
>NZ_NPDX01000012.1 GCF_002811945.1 Leptospira harrisiae
GTGAAGTTAGCTGGATTCTCTGCTGGAGTGAGTTATACCCAAAACGGTGGCTTTGGTGCTAACGTAGGGTATGAGTTCGGTGGAAGCAATGATATGCTCAAAGGTCTTGGTGTGAACCTAAGTTATAGCCAAAGTGGAGGCTTTAGCGGAGGTGTAAGCTATAGCAAGGCAACAGAAGGAGGGACCAAGGTAACCGGTGGACTCAACTATAGTAAGGATGCTGGTGTAGGAGCAAGTCTCAACGCACAGAAAGAAGTTTCTAAGTCAGATAATTATGCAACTACTGTGACCGGAGGAGTGTCCTTCAGTCAGAAACAAGGGTTTGGTGCGAGTTTGGATGCGACAATTGAGAAGGTGGCGAAAGAAACTCCTAAAGGACAAACACCACCTCCTAAACCACAATTCCAATCCTTCTCCCAAATGGATATGGGACTTTCTTTTAACCAGAAGGAAGGATTCTCTGCTAGTGTTGGCTTTGATGGAATCAACGCACTGAGCTACAACCAAAACACTGGGCTTTCTGGAAACACCAACTTCGCAGTTGATTTCCGTAAAAAACAAATCCAAGATGAGATTGATGCGGAGACAAAAGCTAGGAAAGAAGCTGCTGATAAGAAATTAGAAGGTGCAAAACAGGAATGGTTAAAAGAGAAGAGGAAAGATCCGAAGTACGCAAACATTGATGATGATGATAAACTGCTAGCAGAGTATAAGAAAGAGCGCGAGAAGGACTCTGAAAAAGACGGATCTAGAGATAACATTCTGGAGAAGATTGGTGGTGATATTTATGACGATGTTGCTGGTGCTCTAGGTATCTCTACATCAGATGCTGGTAGATTGGACAAGGATGGGAAGTTTGTTCCTAGAACTTGTTTTGTTGCAGGAACGAAAGTTCATACAAAAGAGGGCTTAAAGAACATCGAAGATATCCAAGTTGGGGATGTGGTTCTTTCTAAATCTGATGAAACAGGAGAAGTCTCTTACCGCAAGGTAGTTGAGACCTTTATCCGCCAAACAGAAGCGATCTACACTGTTTCCTTTACTGATGGAACAACTCTAGAAACCACTTGGAACCACCCGTTCCGTGTGAAAACACAAGGCCATGCTTTAGAGAAGTTCTCCATAGAAACTACTGATTGGGTGCAGGCAAAAGATTTACATCCTGGGGATGTGGCTCTTGGAGCGGATGGAAGAGAACTGGTTGTCACCGACATCATTATTGATGAACGGACAGAGACGGTTTATAACTTTGAGGTGGAAGAGTATCATACCTACTTCGTAGGGGAAGTCGGGGTTTGGGTGCATAATCAAGCATCAACCTACCAGAAAATATCTAAAGGCTTGCATTATTCGTTGGATATTGCAGGAATATTCCCGGGTCTCGGTATCATTCCTGATGCAGTCAACGTAGCATACAATGCTACAGAAGCAACCCTTGGAATTGGAACTGGGAATTGGACTGATGCTGGTTTTAGTACAGCTGCAATATTACCCATTGCAGGTGATTTTGCAATGGCTGGTAAGGTTGGCAAGGAAGCCACTGAAGCAGCAATCAAGAACAAAAAAGCGATTGCTGATTTAGGTAAAGAAGGGATTGAAAACTTTAAATACGCCCAAGAATATGGGATTAAGTCATATAAAGAATTAAAAAATGTAACAAAAGGGAAAGCCAAGGAATTAGGCGTTGAAGTCCACCACTTAATAGAAAAAAGGCTTAAACCTGTGTTCGATGAAGCTTCTCAAAAAACTAGCGAATGGGCTTCAATTGTACTAACGAAAGCGGAACATCAAGTGTTTACTAATGAGTGGCGTAAGGCTATTCCATATGGTGCGGCTAGAACAAAGGAAACAGCCGAATCAGTTATGGAAAAAGCTAAAGTTATTTATAAAGATTATCCACAAATTCTAGAAAAATTAGGAATTAATAAATAATGAGAAAGGGATATAGATTTTTTATGAATGCTTCTTACGAGGAAGTGCAGAACTTAGCAACCGTTGGCGTCAGTATTAAAGAAGGAATCAATTCTTATATCTTGTATGAAAATGATTTAGATTTTAATAAAAAGTTTACCGAACTAGCGAAGATTTCTGCTAGTCCAGATAATTGCGTCGAGTATTCAAAAGAAGAGTTTAATTCATCCAAATTTTTTAATATCGAACTTTCACAACAGCAAGGCTATCCAAAGCCAGAAAGCAAATATAAAGAAATTTTTTATGATGCAAAATATCGGACTGAGGAAGAATCGTATTTGTTAGTCCAAACCAATGATATCTCTGCTGGGCAGATTTCAAAATCTATCAAAGGACTTTTCGGTATCAATTGGTTATTTGTCGAGGTATTCGCGGACAAGAGTACATATGAAAAATTCATAAAACCATTAGGAATAAAATCTCGAAGGGTATTAAATGGAACTAGAAAGCAAGAAATGGAAAATATTGTTCAGTTATTACCTCAGGGGGTTTCTCCAGAAAATTTGAAGAGTGATTTTGAATATGAAACCATAGGCAAGAACAAAAGAATTGTTTCTGATTATCATATTCCTCTACAGGGATATTCTGATAAAATAGCATTTCACTTCTTTGAAACTAAAGAATTTTTTGGTTTCAAAGATAATACATATAGATTACCTATTATATCGAAAACTTTTTATGAAATACTCCAAAAAAATAAAATCAAAGGTTGTCGCTATTTCCCTGTACTTCGTGGTTAATTCCTCTTTTAACAGTTGCTCAAAAAGTGAATTCTGCCTAGCGGATATATTAGAATCAAATCTAAAATATAACCAAATATATGAAGTAGTTTCTAATGACCTTTGTGAAAATGGAGGAGAAGACTTTAAAATCATACCCATCCTACAATCGAATATGAAAATTGATGAAGGCACTTATCTAACTCGCTCAGATAATTATTTTGCTGATGGGAGGGTTGTGCCTGGATATTATATTTTTAGCGGGAGAAATTTGTCAGTAATTTATTATCATCCATATCTATTTAGTAAATCTCGTGAGTCCCTGTTGCTGTACACGGGAATGGTAGATCCAAAAACATCTGCTAATTCGATCTTTGCTAATTATGGAAACTTTAAAGATGTTTTTCCTATAAAGTCTGTGACACCGTTTTTTGAATTTAACCTACCAGGCATCTTTTTTCTATCGGAAAACAAAAAATTAATGTATTTGAATATTCGGTGAGCCTCGCCAAAACTATAATAGCGAACAAGATATTCGTTAAGTTAGACGCTGGATGCAAACGGGTTTGATTTTGAAGACAAAAAACAAACGGAAGTTATCGATTTCTAGTTACTAACAAAGACTTTGTTCCAAAAATGACTGTTCCGTTGATCGCTAGGATATAAGGAATCCTTCTCTTTTATAGAAGAGATTGTTAGACAAAGATTGCAAACAATGGGAGCAAACCGAAGTAAAAGAGAGTACCTCTCTTAAGCGGTTTTCTTCCAAGAGTAGGTGTAGTAGAGACCACCTAATACGGGAGTGGTTTCAAGTGGCAGTTTCCATCTCTCGGTTTGTGGAGGATTGGTGAGGGGATGGGTTTTACCAGGGGGTTGTTGGGCGGCGTTAATTGCAATGCGGATAGCCACTCGTCTGCGGGTGTTAAACGCAATGCGTATAGCCGCTACATTTTCTCTGCTTTTACATTTAGTTCGTATCAATGCCAAATTGGGACTTATGATTAGAATCAATCTTGATTCTAATCAGTTTTTTCAATCTTAACTCAACATTTCCCAACTAATAATTCTTTCACCTACCAACCCCCCTTGCGCCAGCGATAGAAGCGGAAATCCTTTCCATAAACTAGTTTATTCTCATCAACTAACAGACTGGAAAGATTGGAGCGAATAGCGCGGTCGTTACAGAATCAAATACCAATCAACTAACGGATTCGAGGCGCCCAAAGAATCATTCATCAATTCTTTTCTTAACCAAGTGAAGAGGTCGTCACGGAGGCGTGGCCAAGGATGGCCTAAGCTCGCCAGTCGGACCCGGACGGGACGCTGGCAGGAGTGAGGACTTCTGAACTTTATGGAATCAGCGAAGAACTCAGGTTATTTGGTAGGACCTACAGTGGGTGGAGCCTTCGGAACTCACCACTTCAACCAGTTCTATCCTATCCTTAAGATGAAGGAAAAATACAACGAGAT
>NZ_NPDX01000014.1 GCF_002811945.1 Leptospira harrisiae
AAAAACTTTCGGTAATACTAGAGACTAGGGTTGAAAAGTTCATTTAACTTATACAAAAACTTCTAACATTCCCTTCCCACCCATCCGATTCCCAAAAGGATGGTCATTCTTCTCCTCTCTATTGCCCTCCTTCTTAACACCTACTCCCTGCTAAATTCTAGATCCCTTCTCTTAGAAATTGCCTTCCTCAAATCCCAACTCACGGCTTACAAAAGAAAAGAAAAAGCCTTCCATACAAAACCAAGGGAAAGAATGATCTTGGTTCTTATCTCCTACTTGTTCCCAAACTGGGAATCTTCGTTAATGATTGTTTCTCCAAACACTTTACTCAAATGGAGAGAAAAGAAATTTCAACTTTTCTGGAAACTCCTCTCTCGGAGAAAAATACCAGGTAGACCAAACATTCCTTGGGATCTTATCAAACTCATTCGAAGAATTGCCAAAGAAAACAGAATTTGGGGGGCCACCAAACTTCACGGGATTTTAATCAAACTAGGACTAGTTGTATCAGAAAGAACTGTTTCTCGTTATATCCCCAAAAGACCAACGGATCCTAGAAAAAGACTTTCTTGGAACCAATTCTACAACCTGCATTCCAGTTCTCTCATTGTATCTGATTTGTTTAGTGTCATCTCGTATCGTTTAAGAGAGATCTACAAAGTGATCTTCTTTCTAGAAATACAAACAAGACAAATCCTCCACTTTGACATTCATACTAAACCAACAACAAGTTGGGTAAGACGAGTCATCAAGTTTGCTTTTAGAAAAAAAGGATTGGAGAATACATCCTATCTGATTACAGATAACGATACTTTATTTGGAAAACGATTCACTCGGTATTTAGAGAGGCTTGGGATCAAACACAAAAAGACTAAGGTTCGTTCGCCTTGGCAAAATGGGTATGCAGAACGATTTGTCAAAACTTGTAGAAATGAATTTCTAGATTACTTCATCCCAATGAACGAATACCATTTGCAGGTGAAGCTAGAAGAGTTCATCCACTTCTATAACCACAACCGTAGCCATCTTGCACTCAACAAAGAAACACCCAACCCCTCACCAATCCTCCACAAACCGAGAGATGGAAATTGTCACTTGGAATCCATTCCAGTGTTAGGTGGTCTCTACCACATCTACTCTTGGAAAGAAAGCGCGTAAGAAAGATCACTCTCTTTTATACTTTGGTTTATAATCATTGTTTGCAAGCTTTGTCTAGGAATCTCTTCCATAAAAGAGAAGGATTCCTTATGTCCTAGCGATCAACGGAACACTCATTTTTGGAACAAAGTCTTTGTTAATCACTAGAAATCGATGACTTCCGTTTGCTTTTTGTCTTCAAAATCGTTCCTGATTGCATCCAGTGTCTAACTTAACGAACATTTTGTTCGCTATTATAGTTTTGGCGAGGCTCAACTGTATCTGCACAAATAATTTATTATTGCAGATCTCTATCAATCGAGAATTTTCCTTCCTTCCAATTAAAAAAAAGAAATCTTTCTGATGGATTCATTCCAAATAGTTCAGAGACGAAATCTCCAGTAAAAATTCTCATAATAATGGTATTATCTATTGCTCCTAAGATATCGATCTGGTTATACCCTAGTTTGTCTTCTCTAGCTACCTGAATTTTATATTTCTTATTGTTGAATTCTAAATATGTTTCTATAACTAACGAATCATATTTTTGCTTAAAAGAAAAACTGTTTTTCCCACATGGAATAATTATTGACTTGGACAATAAGATATCTTTTTTTTTGTCTTTTGTAATTTCAGGCGGAATAAATTTTTGTATGCTACTGCACTTATTTGCAATGGCGCCAGGTAAACTTAATCCATAATATGAGAGATTATTTTTGGAAGCATATAATAAATAAAAAATATAAATACCAAAGATAACCCCACCAGTAGCAGATGAAAGGAACAACTTCATCACTTATCTCCTTACGAACGAACTATCATTTGAATTTTCAATTAGTGTTTATTAAAAAAACGGATTTGGCGAGGCTCAACGATACTAGCCCCGAAGAGTTTAAAACAATAGTGGCTAAAAATTTTGTCCAAAAAAATATCATAAAGCTAGCTAATTCAATCAACTATAGTTCAGCAAGAGATTTGCAGAAAATTTAGAATATTCACTTATTTTCCGGACCACCGTTAAGACCATTGCATATTTTCGAGTAAACTCTAAAACACTATTAGTTAATGAGAAGTTGAAGAATTGAGTTTTTAAAGTCAATAGATATTTATCCCCAAGAGAACGATTACTTTTTCGTCAATAACTTTCAATTAACGCTATTATTGAGATTTCTCAATAATAGCCCTCGCAATCGAGTTAGTTTTGAGATTAAAAATTAAATTAATTAATACAACGGGCGAGTTTCATACTTTCCTCTATTGTAATGATTGTTAGCTTTTTTCTTGAGAAAGTCTGTTGGGCTCTTACTAAACTGGAATTCTGATTTTTGACCATCATATATATAAGAATCTTTACTTATTCTCAGTTGTTTAATTAACGTTACTGGTGCAGGAGAAATAGCTAATGGCATTAACGCTGATCCACCACCAGCTTCTATAGTTTTGCGTGCAAATGTGCTACAGTTGTTGGAAAATGTATCATAATCCCTGTTGTCTGGATTAGTATACTTCTCTTTTTGATTGGTCACAAAACTCGACATTTTTTTAAATGCACCATCATTTAAAGGAATATATACTGCTTCAATATTATCCCCTTCTTTCATTTTACTTATTGTGCCCAAGACCTTCCCGACAGACTCTGGCTTGGGATCACCTGCCAATGTGAATTCAATTTTGGGTAGTTGCTGTTGGCTTTTAATCAATCCTTGTGTTGGCTTATTGTTTTCATCCCTATAGCGTCCAAACTCATGGTATTCAGTATTTCCCATATCATCCACAAGAATAATTCCCGCATGGCCAACGAGAGTAGTTGTTTTATTGTTATCATCGGAATCACGCTTGTATGCTATCTGTGTATTTGGAAATGCAACATAAAGGGCTGCATCATTATGCACCCAGACCCCGACTTCCCCTACGAAGTAAGTATGATACTCTTCCACCTCAAAGTTATAAACCGTCTCTACCCGCTCATCAATGGTGATATCAGTTACAACCAGTTCCTGTCCTTCCGCACCAAGAGCCACATCCCCAGGATGTAAATCTTTTGCCTGCACCCAATCAGTAGTTTCTATAGAGAACTTCTCTAAAGCATGACCTTGTTTTTTCACACGGAACGGGTGGTTCCAAGTGGTTTCTAGAACGGTTCCGTCTGCAAAGGATACAGTGTAAATAGCTTCCGTTTGGCGGATAAAGGTGTTCACTACCTTGCGGTAAGATACCTCTCCTGTTTCGTCGGATTTAGAAAGAACCACATCCCCAACTCGAATGTCTTCAATGTTCTTGAGTCCTTCTTTTGTATGGATTTTGGTTCCTGCGACGAAACAAGTTCTAACTCTAAATTTACCATCAACTTGTTCTACTAAATCACTGGAAACATAAC
>NZ_NPDX01000015.1 GCF_002811945.1 Leptospira harrisiae
CAAGTGTATGCTGAGATCCAAAAAACCATCGCTAATATGGGAAGTGCTCCGAACGCAGTCCTTCTCCAAAACAATGCCAATAAAATCTTAAACACCATCATGAATAGCAAACCCCAAGTTCTAGACAATCGTATGTTAGAACAAGGGATGTATGCGGATGTTCAGTTCTTTGTAGATGAACTACAAAAATCCAAATACGACGAATCCAATGTAGAGAAGATGAAGTCGATGACAAAGGAGATGGAAGACCGCAGTAAACAAATGGCAGTCCTTCAAACATTAGATTCCCTTTGGTCTTTGCCACTTACCTTTGAAGCAACGATCGCCGAACAAAACAAAGCCCTAGATGAACAGTTAACGATGCAATTATTGCAGGATAACTTTATCAAGATGGGACCAGGGTATGTGAGATCTGCTGTAGATAAGATGGGAAATCCATCCTATCAAATACTCCCAACCTTTTCTTCTTTCTTATATATCAAACCGGACAAATTGCCAACCGTCAAAGATTCCAATGGAAAGGAATGGGACCTAACCGATTACCAATCTTTGCAAGGGAAAAATGGTCCAGCGAGTGCAGAACTCACAATGATGGTGAGACTGGCTCGTAACCAAATGCAAACCGACTTCAAACTGACATATGATCCCGAGAAGTCAGAGAACCGTGAAGTTGGTTTTACACTCCTTGACCCTAAAGCAATGGCGAAAGTCGCCCAAGCAGCCCAGTCAGCCATGATGCAGTTCACGACTGATCCTCAAAAGATGTTTGAGTTTAACTCAGCTGATGCCAAAGGCAAAGAAGCCATGATGGAATCGGCGAAGAACTCCGGTTATTTGGTAGGACCTACAGTGGGAGGAGCCTTCGGAACTCACCACTTCAACCAGTTCTATCCTATCCTTAAGATGAAGGAAAAATACAACGAGAT
>NZ_NPDX01000016.1 GCF_002811945.1 Leptospira harrisiae
AAACTAAACATAAAAAGTATTGACAATATAGCCGATTATTGGCTACACTAAGTCAGTGAAGTTTCTTGTCAGATTTAAAAATAAAAAAGTAAAGGAATCTGCTTCACTGATGCCAATACTAGAACAAAAGAAACTTTACAACTTAATTGATGATTTAGAAAAATTTGGACCAATCCAGAAGGGATGGAGAAATTATAGTCCGTTAGGAAAAAATAAATACCACTGCCATCTAACTTACAAATGGGTTGCGTGTTGGGAGTATATTGAAGAAATCTCTTCAGAAACGGGAAAATCTTTTACTACAATTAGAATTATAGAGGTATATTATGCAGGCAGTCGTGAAAACGCACCATATTAAAATCACCATTGAAGCTGAACATATTCCTACGAAACTCATGAATTTTTTAAAAAAAGAGTTTGGGAAAAGCCTTAAAGTGTCAAAAGATAATTTGGATGAAGAAGATACTCTAGAAGTTAAAAAAACTAAGTGGTATAAAGAAATCAAAAATCAAATTACTCCTGGTGATAACCTGAAAATTTATAGACTGAATAAAGGATTCTCTCAAGGGAAGCTTGCAAAACTTTTGGGCATATTACCTTCGAATATTTCAGAGATGGAACGTGGAAAACGAGGGATTAGCAAAGATATTGCAAAAAAACTTTCGGTAATACTAGAGACTAGGGTTGAAAAGTTCATTTAACTTATACAAAAACTTCTAACATTCCCTTCC
>NZ_NPDX01000017.1 GCF_002811945.1 Leptospira harrisiae
AACTCATACCCTACGTTAGCACCAAAGCCACCGTTTTGGGTATAACTCACTCCAGCAGAGAATCCAGCTAACTTCACAGAAGCACTTGCACCAAAGCCTGCACTCTCTGAGTAACTCATTCCCAGACTCACTACACCTACTTTAACCCCAAGGTTGGCACCAAAGCCTTCATCATAAGAATAGGATACATCCACACCTGTAATCGAAGAATAAGCGCTCGCAGCGCCAGTAACCGCACCAAGCACTCCACCTTCATAGGCTCCTTTGACGGCTTTATATGCAGCTAGTGCAAGAAGGGATGCTCCACCAGTAAACGGTGCAGCAACAATAGCAGCCACTGTCGTTATGGTATCGATTACATCCCCATTATCGTTCATGAACTTGGCAGCAGTTTTAGCGTTGATGATTCCACCAGTCGCAACAGACACAACTCCACCAACTGCATTGGCAAATCCATTACCGTTCAGTGCTTCTCCTTCAGCCTTGATCTCGTTGTATTTTTCCTTCATCTTAAGGATAGGATAGAACTGGTTGAAGTGGTGAGTTCCGAAGGCTCCACCCAC